>PWUC01000113.1 GCA_003562655.1 Clostridia bacterium | reverse complement strand
GGGGCTGATCCCCATCTCCACCAGGGCATCGCGCACGGCGATCATGTCGCCGTTGGGCACATATGCCTCCTCCGCCTCCATCCGGGACAGGCCGGCCCGCGATTCGTGGTAGCGGACGGCCGCCTCCTCCAGCTGGCGGCCCAGGGATTTCCTCTCGCCCTCCAGGACCGCCGCCAGGGTCAGGCTGTGCAGGTCGTCAAGACTGCGCTCCCCGTCCACGTGAGGCAGGAGGGCGGCCTGGAGGTCGGCCCGCTTCCTCTCGAAGGCCTCCAGTCGCTCGTCGATCCTCTCCCGCTCAGAGACGGTCTCGGACGTCTCCACCCTAAATTCGACCAGCTGTTCCTTCAGCTGCCCGGTCTCCTCCCGGGCAGCAGCGGTGGCCTCCCGCCGCCCGTCCCGCTCCTCGTCAACGGACCCGAGCTCCGTTCGGCGCTCCTTCAGCGCCTCGCCGGGGTTGACCATGGTCTCCCAGCCCAGCTTCTGCTCTATCTCGCGCGCCATCCGGTCGGCCCGGGCGATCCGCTCCCGCAGCGCACCCCTCTCCTCCTGCAGGTGCCCGATCTCGCGGCGGATCCGGTCCCGCTCTTTCCGGGTCTCCTCCAGCCCGGTCGTCGCCTCATCCAGCCGGCCCTGCAGCCCCTCGGCGACCCCTCTGGCCCGCTCGATCTCTTTCGGCAGCAGCCGCAGCTGGGTGCGACGGAGGCTCCGCAGCTCGGCGGCCAGGTTCTCGGCCCTGTCCTCCTCCACCGCCAGGCGGGCGCGCGCCCCGGCCCGCTCCCTGTCCTTTTCCAGCGCTCGCCGCTTGAGGTCGCCGGCCTCCAGGAGGTCCCTTCTGCCCCGGATCAGCTCCCTCTCTCGTTCCACCCGGGCCATCCCGGACTGCAGCTCGCCCCTCTCTGACACCAGCGCCTCCAGCCGGAGGCGCGCCTCATCGACATCGAGGCACTCCAGCTCGAACTCCAGCTCCCGGCGCCGGCGCCCGGCGGCCTCCTGCTTCTCCCGCAGGGCGGCAATGGCCCGCTCCCTCGGAGGCACCGCGTCCTCCAGCGTGCGGTAGAGCCGCCCCATGCCCGTCAGGTTCTCCGCGTGCAGGCCCGACAGCCGCCCGTACTCGGCGATCTCCTCCCGGATCCCCTCGATGAGGCCGCGCGTCCTCTCGAGTTCATCCAGCTCATCGCGGTACCGCGGTATGTTGACCAGCTTGTCCCGGAGTTCGGCGAAGACCCGGGCCACCTCATCGCGATCCTGCCCCGGATACAGAACGTCTATCACCGACGGTATGAGGATGCCGCGGAAGAGCCGCGCCACCGTGGTGGCCCCGTCGAAGAACCCCTCGGCCCTGCCCTCCTCGTCATTGGCCCGGCGGATGGCGTCCCACTCGCTCCGGAATATGTTGTAGGTGGCCAGATCCCTATCGTATTCCTCCCGGGTGTCGTAGATGCGCACGTCCCGGTCGGACGAACGCAGCAGCCTCCGGAACTCCGCTCGCGGGGTGACCCGCCGGTCCCTTATGACCGGTATGCTGTCCAGGTCGAATGGGTCGGGTTCGGAGTAGCTGTGGATGAAGTTGAAGAGGCTGAGAACCTCGCTGTCTCGCGGCAGCATGGCGGTCAGCCCGGTCAGTATGTACTCGGTTTTGGGCCCGTCCGACAGCCATTCTATCATCAGGTGGGAGGTCTGCCCGGAGCTGAAGAGCTCCCGGAACAGCCGCTTGTTCATGCGGGTGTTGGGGATGATGACCTGCAGGAGCAGCTGGACCAGCAGGGTCTTGCCGCCCCCGTTCTCCAGGAGAACGATGCCGTTTTCGCCCCGGAAGTCGAAGATCTGATCCAGGTACGCCTTTCTGCCCTCATCGTACCGGACGTTGACCACCCGGGCCCGGTTGATCCTAGGCATCGCGATCGCTCCCCAGGTCCCTGACCAGATCCAGGAGGCGATCCCTGTTCTTCGGCTGCGGGTAGTACTGGGTGACCACGGCGTTCATCTTGCCGGTCGGATACAGGTCGCGCTCCCCGACGGTGCGGAGAAAATCCCCGTTCTCCAGCAGGCGCGCCACCCGCAGGATGAAGCTGAAGCGGTTGCCCCAGCTGCGCAGCGGCTGCTCCAGGCTCTCATCGTACACCGGGAGCTGCAGCCAGTGAGCCGCTATGTCCTCCAGGCGGTACTCGCACTCCTCCTGGGTGCCCTCGATCTCGGCGGCCTGCCCGGCGTCGGCCGGTTCGACGACCCGCTTCAGCCGGTCGGTCACGTACTCCTCCAGACGCTTCACACTGATGTAGCTGGACTTGCCGGGGGAGCCCTCGTCGGTGTACAGGAGGCTGATGAGGCAGAGGATGACGAACATCCCGACGTACATCTCGGTGTTGTTCCTGGCGTGCAGGGCATCGCGGAGCTCCGCGTTGGTCATGGCCAGGGCCGAATCCTCCAGGCCCGGCACCAGGTAGTAGGTCTCCTCGGCCCTCACCGCAGCGCAGTTCATCCCCGCCAGGAAGACATCGTCCACCAGACGCCCAACCTCGGGATCATCGCGGTAGGCCCGGTACAGCTCGGGGGTTGCGGCGGAATCCAGGGCTCCCCGGCCCAGGAGCTCGCCGAACACCGCGAAGGCCTCTTCCACCTCGGTCCGGTGGTACTCACTCAGCTTCATCATCCCCTTCCACGGGCTGAAAGACCAGGTTCGAAATGTGGTTGCCGTTCGGCAGAAACAGGATCCCATCGTCCGCGGTGACCTCCAGAGACGGGGGTGCGTCCTCGAAATCCTCGAGGGCCCGGCTCACCAGGTACGGCACCGGCATGTCCCCGCTGTCCAGCCACTCGTCACGGTGCTCCATGATGCCCCTTATGTCCAGTCCCCCGTCCTGGTGCAGGTTCATCATCAACTGGAAGAAGTCGCGGCAGCGCGACATGGAATCGCGCTCGCCGTCCGGCTGGGCCCACATCAGCTCCCGCAGGGTGAAGGTTCTTCCCCGAAGGGCGAGTTCAGCCACCATCTTCAGGTACCTGATGCACCGGCGCTGCGACGCGAGCCCGTCCGCTGCATCGTCCATCTCGCCTTCCTCCACGCTCTCGATCTCTTGCGCTGTCTCATCGGGTGCACCCCAGAGCACCTGGCGGTGCATGGACCTGAGGGGGTTGAAGTACTTGGGCAGCCTCGGGGGCAAGAGCGACTCGACTGCCATCCTCACCCGGTCCGCAGGGGAGTCCGGCCGCGACAGCAGCGGTTCGAGGAGCTCGTCTTCCAGCCGGAACCGGACGCGAAAGCCCTTCTGCAGCTCCGCCCTCAGCTCCCGCATCAGCAGGTTGTCCACGCCCATGCGGCGGGCCAACAGATGGTTGTGTTCGTTGCTGACCCGGTTAAGCTCCATCTCGATCCTCTTCAGCTGCGCCAGTGCCCTGAGGTCGGTGTCCGTCGGGGCCATGATGCTCTCCCGGTTGGCGCGCTCGGACTCGATCAGCGCCTTCAGGTGCTGAAACTGTCTCTGCTCGGCCTCCAGGACCTCCCTGGTCCGCTCGTACTGCCGGCGGTACTCGTCCGGCCGCACGGAGCGAAGGCTGTGGTATATCTGATACACGAAGCTCTCCAGGCGCTCCCGCTGGGAACGGACCTCCATCTTGAGGGTATCCAGCGCCTCCAGGGCGCCGTCGAAGGTTCCTCTCTCCAGCTGCTGCCGGAGATACAGCTGGTAGATGCCCACCCGGAGCTCCCGGCTCATCTCCCGGGTGCGGAAGATCAGCTCCAGGCCGTACTCGGTCAGCTTGAAGCCCACCCAGCGATCCTGATGCTCGTAGTCCTCGACCGTGATCAGCTCGAAGGTCACCCTGTCCGTCGAGCCGCTGCCCGGGTCGGTGTAGGGGTAGGAGAACCTCCGACCATGGTTGCGAAGGCGCTCCAGCAGGTACTCCTCCATCGCCCCGGCCGTCTCCTCCCCCGGGTCTTGTCCGTGCATCTTTTGGATGGTGCGCCTGAGAAACCTGCGAATCTCCGCGTGGCCGCAGGGCCGTCCCGGGGATCGCAGCATGTTCTCCAGGATGAGAAGAAGCGTCGCCAGTCCCAGAGACACCAGGTCATATTCGCCGAAGGACTGGCTGCGCTGAAGATCGAGAAGGGGACGAAACAGATGCATTGTCTCCATTCGTTCGCGGAAGCCCTCGAACACTCTGAATCGAAACCTCCCTGATATGAGCGAAGCCCGGTCCCAATGGTCTCGAGCCGCTCCGAATCATCGCGTATCATTTCACCGTTTCGCCCCTGCATTCCTGCACAGTGGGGCTGAGGCGTTGAACCGGTGGCCGTCCCGGGCTCGTTGCGCCGGGGCGAGGACATTGCCCGGGGCCCGCTGTGGTCGCTTCCTGAGAGCGCCTTATAATCGACGGTGCGGGCGCGCGGTACTGCACCATGAGGGTTGCCGTCCGGGGAGGAAGGGGGAGGTCGCCGATGCAAAGACCCACCGGAAGAGCAGCGTACCGATTCCTCGCCGGCAGCATGTACTACACCGTCATACGATACCTCCAGTGGGGACTCAGCTGCACAGATTGGGCGGCGGCCCGCGGCGATCCCCTGGACCACCTGGTGTTCGCACACAGGACCCCGCTGATCCGCCGGCTGTCAAACTGCGCCATGTGGATGCAGCACAGCAAGATCCAGAATCTGAAGATCGCGGCTGCGACCCTGGACGGAGTCATCGTCCGCCCGGGCGGCGACCTTTCGTTCTGGCGCCGGATCGGAAGACCGAGCCGCGCGCGGGGCTGCGTCGAGGGCATGGTCCTTCGCGACGGAGCAGTCGTTTCGGGAATGGGGCGAGGCCTGTGCCAGCTGTCGAACCTGATCTACTGGATGACCCTGCACGCGCCCCTGACCGCCGTCGAAAGAGGCCGTCATGCGTACGAATGTCTTTCCCGATTCGAACCGGACGCAGCCCTTCGGCACCGGCGCCACCTGTGCCCACCCGTACGTGGATCTGCAGATCCGCAACCAGGCGACGCAGAAGTACCAGCTCTTGGTCCACCTGACCGATGAGTCCCTGGTCGGCGGGTGGCGGTCAGAACGGGAACCCACCTGCGCATACCGCATCTACGAAAAGGATCACTGGATCACGCACGGGCCCTGGGGTGGATACGTCAGGCACAATGTGATCCACCGCGAGATCCACAACAAAGAGGGAGCCCTCGTCGATGATGAGTATGTGACGCAAAACCATGCCATCATGATGTATCAGCCACTCCTGGACGGCGCCAGCGATCCCGGCTGATGGGCAGAGGAGCCCCGGGCGCGATGATCCATTCTACCACGCCAACGGGGCTCTGGAGGAGTTCGCTTCGCCCTGGGAAGAAGCCACTCTGGAGGAGCGCAAGGAGCTCATGGTATTCATCCCTTTCAGAGAGCACCTATCCAAAGGCGCGGGCTGTAAGGCGTGCAACCGGCTAATTACCTGAGACCGTCCGGTTTCGTACACACACTCAATCTGCCATGTCTCACATTCACCTAATTCCGTTCTCTGCCAAGCTGTGCTGGACTCATTCGGCCCGAAACTCCAGTCTCGGCACCCCAGGTGGATGCTGCAAACCAGAAGGTCACGGCCCAGGTAGACCGGCCACCTGAACCTGACCTGGTCCTTTGCATTTGTCGACATCGATGGTCACCGGGGCAAGAGGCACATCGTGTTCCTGTCGTCGGTCGGTCCAGTAGACGGCTATCCCGGCATGACCTTCCATCCCATACCCCCAAAAAGCCTTCCCTACCCCCTCCCGCATTCAGCAGGATTGCTCAGCCAGGGGGCGGATTATATAGATAGCTGCCATATAGGCCAACTACCAGAGGAAAGTGGGCGGAGGTCGTCGTTATCTCTAACTGTTCTGCCGAATAGGCCGGTGTGATTCCTGCCCGCACGGACCGATCTATGACGTACGTACCTGATCCTCCTGCATGCGTCCCGGGCCTTATACCGGGAGGCGGGAAGCCAGGTGAAGTCGTGACCTCAGTAAGAGGTGTGGGGTTACCAGAAAGAATGCTCCGGCCAGGCGACGAATCCACGTTCGAAGCCGGTAAGTACGGGGAGCATCCTCGTTTGGCGTGAGGAGGGTTCTTCTTCTGCGCGCCCGCCTCATTCGTCGCTACTGCTCAATTACTTCCGGCGGCTCTCCGGCTGATCTCGTTCCTTCCAGCGGGCATCCTCCCGTTCTCTCCGCTGGCTCTCGGTCTTATCCCGGGCCTCTCTGCCGGACTCGTGCCTCATTACCTGCCGCATAAACAGCAGAAGCCCGAGACCCAGCACGAGATACGTGAGTCCATTCAACCACGGTAGCGGTGAATATCCGGGGATAAGATACATGAGCCCCGCTATCACAAGCAGTATCGCACCTATGGAAGTAAGAACACGACCCAACATCTGCACTCACCTCCTTACACCATCATATTACCAGAGAAAGGTTTGATGGGGTAGTCTTCTGACCCCTAAAAAAGGCGGGGTAAGGGGGGCAGAAGTCCCAGGGTGCTGCATTACAGACCGTGGCAGCAGTGACACGCGAAACGCCGCGAATTGTTTGGGGGCAGGCCGAGATCCGGGTGTAAATAGCCCGCTGGTGCATGTCAGTCCGCCACTCGTTCCTGGTGGTCGGATTCTTCGCTTTGGTTGATCTCCCAGTAGTCGGTCATATCGAAGTACTTGCGTCCGCTGATCCGGATCCCAGCCCCGTCTTCAAACCACCTTCAAGGCCAGTTTGGACTAATCGGCACAGGCTCCTCGGAACAGTGAGCCCACTGCCCCGCTCAACAACGTTATTCCTACCGATGGCTCATCTCAGGGGGCACGGGTCTGGCAGCGCCAGGTCCGATGCCCCCTTGTTCGGCCACAGACATTGTCCGCGTCAGTGGTTAAGTCTGTCCCGGACAACGTCAGGGATCATACCGTACACGTCGGCCGCGGACATGCCCGAATGCGCAGCCATGGTTCCCATATAACTCGAATGAAGGTGTTTTTCTTCTCCGGTAAGTATGTGCAGGCCCGGAAAGCAGCTCAGCTCGAGAAACCACGGGACGTCATGCTCGTCGACGATCATGTCGATGCGGGCGCAATCAACGGAGGTGACCGTAGGCGTGAGGTTGATCTGACCGATCCTTTCGATGAACCCTCCATTTCGCCGGTGTCCCCCGGGCCCCTGCCCTCCTCCCCCGGGGACTTCTGCAGGAGACAAAAGATGCCCCGGTACCCGCCGGAGGCGCCGGCGGACCCCTCCACCCCCGCGGTGCTGCCCCGTCTGCCGGGGGAGCTGGCCTGTGGCGGGCGGGGGGCCCCTGTTGAGGGGCCTGGAGCCGGTCTACAGAGAGACACGCCGACGGGGGGACAGGTCCTGCAGGGGATGACAGAATGATGCATAATTGGGCAGAATGGTCTCAGGAGGTTGAGCAAATGGATGCCCAGGTCATCATAGTGGGCGCCGGTCCCGCCGGCGCCTGGCTCGCCTACCACCTGGCG
>PWUC01000173.1 GCA_003562655.1 Clostridia bacterium | reverse complement strand
TCTGCGATGCCGTGGATCTGCCGGTGATGGTCTATGACGGCGGAGCGGGTATCGAGATATCCCTCGATCTTCTGAACAGGATGGCACAGGAGATGCCCAATCTCGCCTGCGCCAAGCTGTTTCTGCCCTATCCGCAGAAAATCGCCCTGTATGACGAGGCAACGGGGGGGAGGGTCGCCCCCTTCGCTGGTCATGACCAGATGAACTACCTGATGCTTCTGTACGGTGCCCGGGGGATGACCTCTGCTGCCAGCTGTGTCCTTCCGCGGGAACAGACCGACATGTTCAACTTCGTCCAAAAAGGGAAGTTAGACGAGGCCAGGCACATATTCTTCAGCCAGGTGGCACCTCTGAATTCCATTGCCTTCGCCAATGTGCTGCACTATGTGCAGTGCTACAAGAAGGCTCTCAAGTGGATGGGTGTCATAGAGTACGACACGTGCAAGGTTGTCATGGAACCCGTAACTGCGATCCGGGAGCGGGAATTGAGGACAGTCATGGAGTACGTCGGCCTGATATAGGAGGAAGGGGGCCCCGGCGGCGCCTCGCCTCGGAGCGGATCTCTCAGGGGCCGTCCTGGTGGACCTGAACCGGCGGGCCCCGATGGCGGGGGGCGTGGTGTGCGCCGCTGCAGCACGGGCCGAATGCCAGCTGGCCGGCCTGCTCCTGGGCCTCCCGTTGATCCTTTGAGGGCTGTCGGCCTGACATATCGAGTTCAGCGTGAAGGATTTGAGGGAGGAAAAATGAGCGAACGCTCGAGCTGTGCATGCAGGCCTTCGGTGTATCTGACGTACCGAGAACTGGAGGACGAACTCCGGGAACTGGCCGGTGCCCACCCCGGACTCTGCCGACTGTATTCCATAGGCAAAAGTCACCGGGACCGCGAACTCTGGATGCTGGAGATCACCAACTTTGAGGCCGGCTCCGGCGGTGCCAAGCCGGGCTTTTACATTGATGCCAACACCCATGCGGAGGAGGTCCTGGGAAGCGCAGTCGCCCTGGAGACCATTCGCTATCTTCTGGATCACTACGGTGAGGACCGCCAGGTGACCATGCTGCTGGACGAGCTGGTTCTCTACATCCTGCCGAGGGTAAATCCCGATGGGGCGGAATTCTGTCTCACCGAGGGCGTGCAGTGGGTTGGCAACGGCCGCTACCTGCCAGGCGAGGAACAGCCCGACCCGGGCTTTCACTTCTGCGATGTCAACGGTGACGGGGTGATGGCCCAGATGAGGAAGGAGGACCCCGCCGGGGAGTGGCGGATCTCGGGGGAGGATGCGCGGCTCATGGTGCAGCGGCTGCCCCACGAGTACGGCGGGACCTACTACCGGTTGTTCCCCGAGGGGCGCATTCGGGATTTCGATGGGACCGAGGTCCGCTTCCCCCTGCCGCAGGACGGCAACATCAACCGGAATTACCCCTCCAACTGGCTTCCAGAGAATCGCCAGTACGGGGCAGGCGAACTGCCCCTGTCGGAACCCGAGACGGCGGCAGTCTGCCGCTTCATCCTGGATCACCCAAACATCGCCGGAGCCCAATTCTATCACACGCACGGGGGTGTGATATTGCGTCCCTTCATGGACAAGCCTGACTCCAGCTTCCCCGGTGGTGACAGGAAGGTGTTCGAGGCCATCGGAAACGTGGGTTCGGAACTCACCGGGTATAAGCTCATCTCGGTGTACGAGGGGTTCACCACGGACAAAGATGCTCCCCGGTCGGGGACCTCGATGGAGTGGGCCTACGAGCAGCTGGGGATCGTCTGCTACAGCACCGAGCTCTGGGATGCATACCGCGCGGCGGGCATTGAACGCGAGGAGTTCTACCCCGGGGAGGAGCGCTCCGAGGAGCGGGAGCTGAAGATGCTTCAGTGGGCTGACGGGCAGGAGGAGCCCACGGGGTATCTGGACTGGACTCCCTTCGAGCATCCCGAACTCGGTGCCGTCGAAATCGGCGGCTGGAACCGGCTCTATACCTTCCGCAACCCGCCCGCGAACCTGGTGCCCGACATTGCACTGGCGAACCTGAAATTCACCCTGGCCCATGCCGCGGCAGCTCCGCGCCTGGTCGTTGAGGATCTCGACGTGACCCATGTGGATGGTTCGGTGTACAGGGTGTCGGCTGTGATCGCCAATGCGGGGTATCTCCCCACCAATCTGACGGATATGGCCATCCGGGAGGAGCGGGCCGACACCGTGAAGGTGTCGCTCACCGGTGACGGCGTGGAGATGGTTCTCGGTGGACCCGAGGTGGATCTCGGCCATCTTTCCGGGCGCTCGGAGCGGACGGCTGCCTGGTCACCCTTCGGCAGCGGCTGGGGCACACCCCGGCGCAGGGCGGAGTGGGTGATCACGGCTCCGGGCGGTGCGGCATTGACCCTCAGGGCCGCGACACCGCGAGCGGGCGCTGCAGAGCGGACTGTTCGCCTGGGATGATGTGAACTCACGAGGTGGCCCGGAGAATCGCGGCGCCACTGGGGAGGCGTCTGCACACGGTACAATCGGCCGGGCGGCAACCCGAACCCCGTCTGAGTGACCTGCACCGGATGGGCAGGACAGGCCCGGGGGGCTGGAGTAAGTAATGAACAGGTGGGCGGTTCCCGCCGGGGGTCTGAGCTCTCCAGCACCCGGCGGCGTCCTGAATGCCGCCAGTGCCGGGAGGCTGCCGAAGAAGCAGTGCCTTTCGGCCCTGTGAAGGGTAAGGGATCCGTCGGCGGCGCCCCGGCAAGGAGTTGTCTGATCATGACGAGGAGGGAACTATACCGATGCGCATCGTTTCCTGGAATGTCAATGGAATTCGGGCGATTGCAGGTAAGGGTTTTCTCGAATGGGTCGCTGACGATGACCCGGACATCCTGTGTCTGCAGGAGACGAAGGCCCATTCTGAACAGCTGCAGCCGGAGCTGCTGAACCTCGAAGGGTATCACAGCTATTTCGCAGAGTCTGAGCGCAAGGGATACAGCGGTGTCGCCCTGTACACAAAGGCCGAACCCCTGGAGGTGGACGATTCCCTGGGGGCAGCGCGCTTTGACCGGGAGGGACGAACTCTCGTGGCCCGGTACCCGAAATTTGTGCTCTTTGACGTCTATTTTCCCAATGGGAAGAGTTCTGAACAGCGTCTGCGCTACAAGATGGAGTTTTACGATGAGTTTCTGGCCAGGGTGCGCACCCTGCTGAAGGCGGGGGAGTCAATCATCATCTGTGGTGATGTCAACACCGCCCATCGAGAGATTGACCTGGCGCGTCCCGATGACAACGTGAACGTGTCGGGCTTTCTGCCGCAGGAGCGGGCCTGGATCGACGAACTCCTGGAGGCAGGCTTCATTGATACCTTCCGCCTGTTTCACCCCGATGGCGGCAACTACACCTTCTGGAGCTACATAACCCGAGCCCGTCGGCGGAACGTCGGGTGGCGTCTTGACTACGTGTTCGTCAGCGATGATCTCAAGGAAAGGGTGGCAGACGCGTTCATCCTGTCAGATGTCCCCGGTTCTGATCATTGCCCCGTGGGGGTGGACCTGCTCTTCTGAATCAACCTGCATCCGCGCTGAAGGCGACGTCCACAGCCGCGGTCCATTCGTGCAGGAGCGGCCGCTGCGGTATGAACTCACCAGCAGAACCCCCGGCTCCGCCCTGTTGTTATGTGATGCCGGCCGGAGGAGGCAGCGCGTTGGTTGACTTCCCGGCATAAAAACTCCAGGTCGGCCAGTTCCGACTCCCGCTTTCGCCTGCGCCACCTGCCAGCCAAAGGGAGGACCAACCCGTCCTTATCCCGTGTGCGATGAACACAGGCCACCATGTTCCCGAGTGCTCGAGCTCTGTCCCGAACGCGAAGGCACCGAACTGGGCATCACCCCCGTCTACAAGATGGTGGACACCTGTGCCGGCGAGTACGACGCCGACACCCCGTACTACTACTCATCATACGAGGAAGAGGACGAAGTCCGGGCTGACGGAGACAGACGCATTGCTGTACTCGGTTCCGGTCCCATCCGCATCGGACAGGGGATCGAGTTCGACTACTGCTCCGTTCACGCCCTCTGGGCGCTGCGGGAGGCCGGCGTGACGTCGATCATGATCAACAACAACCCCGAGACCGTGAGCACCGACTTCGATGTCTCGGACCGGCTTTACTTCGAACCGCTCGTGGCTGAGGACGTCCTGAACGTGCTGGAGCGGGAGCAGGTCGACGGGGTTGTGGTCCAGTTCGGGGGGCAGACCGCCATCAACCTCATCGGACGCCTGCACAGCGCCGGGGTTTCCATTCTGGGAACGAGTCCGGACGCCGTTGATATGGCCGAGGACCGGGAGCGCTTTCGAAGGCTGCTGCTGGATCTGGAGATCGCCCAGCCTCCGGGGAGGATCGTCACCGCACTGGAAGGTGCCCTGGATGCGGCAGCCGAGCTGGGCTACCCGCTGGTGCTCCGCCCCTCTTACGTGCTCGGAGGCAGGGCCATGGAGATCGCCGCCTCTGAGGAGGATCTGGTCACCTACCTGAGATCGGCCGTCGCCGTTTCACCAGAGCATCCGGTGCTGGTCGACCGGTATTTGGGGGGACCCGAATTTGAAGTGGATGCCATCTCTGATGCAGAGACGGTGGTCATACCGGGCATAATGGAGCACATTGAATGGGCGGGCACCCATTCCGGCGACAGCATTGCGGTGTACCCGACCCGCAGTGCCACCGCGGAGCAGATTGAAGAGATGATAGCCACGACGGTTCGCCTGTGCAGGGCCCTGCCCGCCATCGGGGCCGTCAACATCCAGTTCGTGGTGCACGCTGGCCGCATTTACGTGTTGGAGGTCAACCCAAGGGCGAGCCGCACTGTGCCGTTTCTCACCAAGATGACCGGCGTACCCGTGGTGCGTCTCGCCACCCGGGCCCTGCTGGGCGAGAAACTGGCCGATCACGGCTACGCCACCGGAATGTGCCCGGTTCCGAGTGCCCACGGGGTGAAGGTTCCGGTGTTCAGCTGGGCCAAAATGGATGGTGTGGACGCGTTTTTGGGACCGGAGATGAAATCAACCGGCGAGGTGATGGGGATCGCGGCTTCGCTTTCGGATGCGCTGTACAAGGGGTTCATGGCCGCGGGCCTGTGTCTGCCGGGCCGTGGAACCCTCCTGGTCACGGTTGCGGACGGTGACAAGAGGGAAGCGGCACCGGTGGTCAGGGAGTTTGCCGAAAGGGGATGGGAGGTCCTGGCCACTGCCGGTACGCAGGCATTTCTCGCCAGCCGCGGCATTGCCGCGCGACGCGTGGCGAAGATATCTGAGGATGCTGGCGACTACCCAGACGCCCTGCAGCTGATCCGCGAGGCGAAGGTCGACCTGGTCATCAACACCATCACGCAGGGACGCGTCCCGGAGCGCGACGGGTTTCGCATCCGCCGCACCGCCGCCGAGATGACGGTGCCGTGCCTGACCAACCTGGACACGGCACGGGCGGCAGCCGGTGTGCTGGACCGCACCGGCCACACCGGAGTATCGGAGGTAATGTCGCTGCAGGAGTATCTTCGCGACGGATGAAGTCGGGAGATGGCGCCATCACGGGCGCTTTCTCGCCTCCGCAGGCGATCGGGAAGATATGGTACAATCTCAGGCAGAGACTGAGCGAGGTATGACCCCACCCCTGCTGAACCACGTAAGGGGGGTTCTGCCCGACGTGTCCGGTTCTCCGTGGTGGGCTGTCTGAGGGGCGTCACCGTGGCTGCTGCATGTCCGGGTTGCAGTCTGATGCTGCTGGACAGACACATTCCCGGCACGTCCACTGCGGTTATCAGAGCGGCAATGAGAGGGTGATTGGCATACTGCGGCTGGAGAACAGGGTAGCTGTCGTCACAGGAGGAGCATCGGGAATTGGCAGGGTCATTGCCCGGACCTTTTCTCGGGAGGGTGCAGCCGTTGTCATCGGCGATATTCGCGAAGAGCCCCTGGAAGGTGGTCCCACCACCATGGAGGAAATCGCGAAACTGGGCGGTGAGGGCATCTCTGTACATACCGATGTCGCCAGGTGGCGTGACGTTGATGCATTGGTGACACGGGCAGTCGATCGTTTTGGGAAGCTGGATGTCATGGTCAACAACGCGGCCATTGGTGTGGGCAAGACGCTGCTCGATACGACGGAGGAAGAATGGGACCGCGTCATCGACGTGAACATGAAGGGGGTCTTCTTTGGCTGCAAACGTGCGATCCAACAGATGTTGACCCAGGAGGAGATCCATGGAGTCCGGGGTCGCATCATCAATATATCTTCTCAGCACGGCATGATATCCTCGCCAGGAAACTTTGCTTATGGAGTCGGCAAGAGTGGCGTCGTCTACATGACTCGCCAGGTGGCATCCGACTACGCGAAGGAGGGCATCATCTGCAACGCAGTGGCGCCGGGTCGCATTCTGACGGGCAGGCCCATCGATCCTGCAGATCCCCTCACCTACTCTCGTTCCAGAACCCCCATGCCCAGATTGGGGCGGCCTCAAGATGTGGCCAACGCCGCCCTCTTTCTGGCCAGTGATGAGGCGACCTTCATTACAGGGCATAACCTGATGGTCGACGGTGGCTGGATGGCCAGCTAGAGCGGCCCGGAAGGGATGTCATCTTGAACACGTACGTGCTTACAGGCGCTGCGGGATTCGTCGGCAGCAATGTCCTGCTGGAGCTTCTGAACCGGGGGAGCAGGGTGCTGGCATGTGACTTCTCTGAGCCCACGGAGAGGCTCAGGGAAGTCGCGGAGTCTTCAGGGCAGGTGGTGTGGGTCCAGATGGATGTGAGCGATCAGGGTGCCTGGGAGGCGCTGCCCCGGGATTCATACCGAACAGTGATTCATGCAGCGGCGGTCACCGCCCCGGAAGATGACCCCACGCCCAGACGAACGGCCGAGGTGAACCTTGTGGGTGCGCTTCACGCTATGGATTGGGCCCTGAAACGCCGAGTGCCCCGTCTGGTGTTCACGAGTTCCTCGGCGGTCTATCGCGGCACCCATCCCGGTGGACCCATGAGGGAGGATCAACCCGTGCGTCCCCGCTTCAGCTACGGTTTGACCAAGCTGGCTGCGGAGGGGTTTGCAGCTGTGTACCGCCAGAGGATGGGACTGGATTGTTGTGCGGTACGTCTTCCCTCGATGTATGGGCCCTGGGAACGTCCCACCGCGACCAGAAAGGACCTTTCGCCCGTCTACCACCTGGCCCGGGCTGCCGTGTCCGGGACGGCCCTGAAGGTTTCCGGAGCGAAGGCATATCGCGATTGGACGTATGTGCGAGATGCGGCCCGAGGTTTGATCCACCTCGCCTCCTTAGAGGGTGGACCGAACCTCCTCAATTTTTCCACGGGGACATTTGTGACCCTCGAGGATGTGTTGGACGCCTTGAAGGTCCTGGTTCCAGGGAGCAAAATACAGCTCGTTGAGGACGACTCCTCCGACCTTCAAATGACCGGCACCAGTGGCAATCAGCCCATGGATCCATCCCGGTTGAACTCGACCGGATTTCAAGC
>PWUC01000209.1 GCA_003562655.1 Clostridia bacterium | reverse complement strand
GGCCACTGAGAGATCTGAACCAGTGGCTGAACCGCCGGATGCGGACCCGTATGTCCGGTGAGGGTGGGAGGCGGGGCAGCCCCGCCTCCTACCCGATCAGTACCGAAACAGTGCTGCCACTGCCCTGCCTTCAGCTGGGATCCTGGTCTTGGGCACGGCGTAGACGGTCCCCCCGTTGTTGAGGGTGTATACGGCGGCCAGATCCAGCAGGTCCTCACTGTCCGCATGGTCGCGCTCGGTCAACTGAACCGTCGCGGTGTCCTCGCAGTAGACTCCCCACTGGTGGACGCCGATGGCGACAAAGAGCGAATCGACCCGTCCATTGAAAGCTGCTACCAGGGCCGTCCGGATGTCGTCTGAGGTCAGGCCCGTCCCGGCCATCGCCCGGTACCGCGCGGCGGCGGTCTCCTCCTCCCTGCGAAAATGGCCGCGGACCAGTTCCCAGGCCGCCTTGTGCAGCTCCTCGGTGCTCAGCCGGTCGGGACTGCCCGTGATCCCGCCCTCGGCCAGGTTGGGATGGGTGCTGGACTCGCGGTATATGGGGAGCAGGTAGTCCACCCCGGCGAGAACCAGGGGGGCGGTGTCGTCCCTCAGCAGCTCCCTCACGGCCCGGTCAATCTGGCTGAAGTAGCGCCCGAGGTCCTTTTTGGCATCCTCACTTCCGTATCCCTGCCCGTGGTATATGGCCGTGTGGCCCCCCCTGCCGTCGGACATTCCGGTGCGGTACTGCACGGAAGATCCCAGGTCGTCGGGCCCCAGGGCCTCCTTCAGGCTGCCCGGGATGTTGCCCATGTCCTCGACCGGGTTCAGGTTGAAACGGCTGCCCTGGAAGAAACGGACCCGGTTCTGGCTCAGGGCCAGGACGAAGAAGCGCCCGTCACCCGTCAAAAGGGGAAGAAGGGGCTTGATGTGGAATCGGTCGGCGACGGTCACCAGTGAGTTGAAGCGGATCGGCAGGCGGTAGTGGTTGAAGGTCCCCGGAGCGGCGAAAAGGGCCAGCCCGTCGCTCTGGTGTTGCCAGAACATCCTGTCGCCGGCCAGGTCATCGGCCGCCTGCAGCAGCTCGTCGGCCTGACGGCTGCTCACTTCGCGGTCCGAGAGGCTGCGTCTGGCCTCCCGGAGCAGATTCCTGCACCGGGTGGGATCCTGCTGGGTCTCGGTTCCCACCCTGTGAGTCGGCATGTAAAGCGATACACGCGGTCCCCCGCGGTCCCGCGTGAGTTTGCGGATCTCATCGAGGGTCAGCACATCCATGTCGGTCCCCCTCACAGTATCGTGTATGTGCCGTCTGAGGTGCCTTCGGTCTTCGTGTCTTAGTCTGCATTACTCATTCTCTGCAATGCAGCCTGATTCCTGTGTGATCGGCAGGGCTGCATGCGTGGGACTCATTGGATGTACTGCCTTACGGGGTTACTCATATCGTTATTGATTTCACAATCGACGCACGACTTTCATTCGGAGATTCTTTCTAAGTGACAGAAGGAGTTATTGTCCCATCTAGAGAACTACTAATTAGCGGAGCGTGATCTGACGGGAAGGGGGAGACCCTTGGCCAGCTGCAACGGGCCCGGCCGGGACACCCGCGACGGGGCCCGGGCGAGTTCGGTGTTTATCACCGGCTATGCGAAGCTTCCGGAGGGCATCACTGCCAGCGAGATGTTCAGGGTGGTGGGGATCGGCCTGGAGGTTGACCGGGAGGCCGGTGTGGTCATGGCCGCCGATTGCACCCTGGCGACGGGAGTCGGAAGGCGGTTTTTCCAGAAGCTCGTGCAGGGACGCCGGCTGGTCGATGAATTCCATCTCCTCGTCGACGAGGTGGAGGAGAGGTATCACGGCAATGCGCAGAAGGCTCTGGTGACGGCGCTGAGAATCGCCAGGGACAAGTTCCGGGCCTATAGCGACAAGACGAAGTGAATAGCGAGTCAGCCGACTCGGACGATTGGCCCCGGAGGCCAACCAGAAGAGCGACGGCAGCCAACATGACCCCGGGCCGCTGGGTTAAGCCCCCGATGCCAATAAGGGTGATGAACCGGCTCACTGATTGTGGAGCCGGTTTTGTTTTCCAAGAGGGAGGGATTGATGATGAGGGAGGTCGATGTATCACAGGTGCGGGACGCCGTCAGGGATCTGTGCATAAAGTCAAACTACTACCTTCCGGAAGAGGCACTGGACGCGATGAAGCGAGCGGCGGAGGAGGAGGAGTCCCCGGTAGGTAGGGAAGTGCTGGAGCTGCTGATCGACAATGCGGAGACGGCGGCCCGTGAGGAAATGCCCATCTGTCAGGATACGGGCACTGCGGTCATCTTCCTGGAGGTGGGCCAGGATGTCCACTTCACGGGGGGAAGCCTGGTCGAGGCCATCAACGAGGGAGTGCGGCGTGGCTACACCGACGGCTACCTGCGGAAGTCGATGACCGTCGACCCCTTCTTCCGCGACAACACCGGCGACAACACGCCGGCGGTCATCTACACTGACATCGTCGACGGCGAGGGAATCGGGATCAGCATTGCTCCCAAGGGAGGGGGAGCGGAGAATATGAGCGTCGCCCGGGGACTGACTCCGGCCGGCGGCATGGAGGGCGTCACGAAACTCGTGGTGGAGACCGTAGACCGGGCCGGTTCCAACCCGTGCCCGCCGATAGTGGTGGGTGTCGGCGTCGGCAGCACAATGGACAAGGCCATGCTCCTGGCGAAGAAGTCGCTACTGCGACCTCTGGGCACTCCCAGCCCGCACGAGCACATCGCCGAGCTGGAGAGGAGCACCCTGGAGGCGGTCAATGACCTGGGCATCGGCCCCCAGGGTCTCGGCGGGCGCACTACGGCGCTGGCCGTGCACATCGAACCCCATTCTTCTCACATTGCCTCGTTGATTGCAGCGGTGAACATCCAGTGTCACGCTGCGAGACACGCTTCGGCGACCATATAGGAGGTGAATTGTCGATGGAAAAAAGGATCGAGACACCCCTGACTGACGATGTGCTTCGCTCCCTCAGGGCCGGCGACAAGGTCCTGATTGATGGCGTCATCTACACCGGACGGGACAGTGCCCATAAGCTGCTGGTGGAGACCATGGAAAGGGGAGAGGAGCTCCCCGTTGACTTCCAGGGGCAGATAATCTACTACGTGGGTCCGTGTCCGGCAAAACCCGGTGATCCCATCGGTTCGGCCGGCCCCACCACCAGCGGCAGGATGGACGCCTACACGCCCGCCATGCTGGACGTGGGTCTCAAGGGCATGATCGGCAAGGGCAACCGCTCTGACGAGGTGGTGGAATCCATAAAGAAGCATGGGGCGGTCTATCTGCTGGCCATGGGAGGCGCCGGGGCCCTGCTGGCCAAGTCCGTCAGAGAGGCCGAGGTGGTCGCCTACGAGGACCTGGGTCCCGAGGCAATATTCCGCCTGAAGGTGGAGAGTTTCCCGGTGGTGGTGGGCATTGACACCCGGGGGAACGACATATACATCGAGGGCCGTCAGGCCTACGCCCGCTGAATCGCAACATCAAGAGGGAGGTAGTGAAACGTGTCCGATCTGCGTGAGCAAGCCCTTAGCCTGCACAGGGACAACATCGGTAAGATAGAGGTCATCAGCAAGGTCCCAGTCCGCGTTGCAGACGATATGACCCTGGCCTACACCCCCGGTGTCGCCGAGCCCTGCAAGGAGATCGCGAAGGATACCTCGCTGTCCTATGAGTACACCGCCAGGTCCAACCTGGTACTGGTGATCTCTGACGGTACAGCGGTATTGGGATTGGGAGACATCGGACCCGAGGCCGCCATGCCCGTCATGGAGGGCAAATGCGTGCTGTTCAAGTGCTTCGCCGGTGTCGATGCCTTCCCGCTGTGTGTTGACACCAAGGATGTTGATGAGCTGGTGCAGCTGGTCAAGTGGCTGGAACCCAGCTTCGGCGGGGTTAACCTGGAGGACATTGGTGCCCCCCGCTGCTTCGAGATAGAACAGCGCCTCAAGAAGGAGACCGGCATCCCCATCTTCCACGATGATCAGCACGGCACGGCCATCGTGGTTCTGGGTGCCATGTTCAACGCACTCAAGGTGGTCGAAAAGGACATCGCGGATATTTCCGTGACGATAGTGGGCGCGGGCGCTGCCGGCGTGGCGACCGCCAAGCTGTTGCTGGATCTCGGTGCTGGCGACGTGATCCTGTGTGACCGGGTCGGAGCCCTGTATGAGGGCCGTCAGGAGGGCATGAACCCGGCCAAGGAACAGATGGCGAAGGTGACCAATAAGCGTGGTTGTAAGGGGACCCTGGCTGATGCCATGGTCGATGCCGATGTCTTCATCGGCCTATCCGGGCCCCAGCTCGTGACGGCTGAGATGGTGGCCGACATGGCAGATGACGCGATCGTGTTTGCCATGGCCAATCCGGTTCCCGAGATATACCCGGACGACGCCCGGGCCGGAGGGGCGAGGGTCGTCGGCACCGGTCGTTCTGACTTCGTCAACCAGATAAACAACGTCTCGGCCTTCCCGGGTGTGCTGCGGGGAGCGCTTGACGTCAGGGCCAGCGACATCAACGAGGCGATGAAGATTGCTGCGGGCCGGGCCATCGCAGGGGTCATTGCTGAGGACGAACTCAACGAGGACTACGTCATTCCTGCGGCCTTTGACCGGCGCATTGCCCCCGTCGTTGCGGCTGCCGTTGCCCGGGCCGCCATGGAATCGGGCGTGGCGCGCCTCAAGGTCGACCCGGAGGAAGTGGCGAAAAATACCGAGAAGCTGGTGGAACACGCAAACCGGTTCTTCGAGTAGACCGAGGCGCCTACAGATCCTCCCAGGAGGAGGTCAGTGCACTTGAAACTGTCCAGAGAGAAGCTGCGAAGTGAACTTATCGAGAAGGTCGAAGAGATCAGCGGCGAGGACATCTCGACCTGCTATCAGTGCGGCAAGTGTTCCGCCGGCTGTCCCCTCGAGTCTGAGATGGGGATTCTCCCTCACCGGGCAGTCAGGCTTCTGCAGCTGGGCCGTGAGGAGGAAGCCCTGAACTTCGAGGCCATCTGGCTGTGCGCCTCGTGCCACACGTGCGAATCCAGATGCCCCAAGGGGTTTGACCTGTCGCGGGTGATGGAGGCTCTGAGGGCCATCCGTCTCAGGAGCGGCTATGAGGTCCTTCAACCCGAGGAGATGCGGGCAGAGGTCCTGGCCGAGGCTCCCCAACAGGCCATCGTCAGCTGTTACCGGAAATACACCGGCTAGGCTGTGTACCCGTCTGGAAAGGTATGAAATGCTCATGAGCTACAGTTACTACCCGGGATGTACGCTGCACCAACAGGCGCAGGAATTTGACTGGACTGCGCGGGAGAGCGCGCGCAGATTGGGAATCAGCCTGGAGGAGCTCGAGAACTGGCAGTGTTGTGGTGCGGTCTTCCCCCTCGCCACCGACGCCCTGATCAACCTCGCCTCACCCTTTCGCGCCCTGGCCTCGTCTGACGAGGCCGGGGCGGATCTGGTGACGCTGTGCTCCGGGTGCCTGAACGTGCTCAGGCGGACCAACAGGCTGATCGCCGAGAACCAGGAGACGCGGATGAAACTGGAGGATTTTGTGGAGAAGGAGTATTCCGGGCAGAGGGAGGTCTACCACCTGCTGGAGGTGATGCAGAGGGATGTCTCCCCTGAGGACCTTCAGTCGGCCGTCGTGCGGCCTCTTGAGGGTCTCCGGATTGCGCCCTATTACGGGTGCCTTCTCCTCCGGCCCTCCGACGAGATGGAGTTTGATGATCCGGAAGACCCCCAGATCATGGAGGCTCTCATTGACGCCCTGGGAGCAGAGCCCGTCGAATACCCCTTCCGGACTGAGTGTTGTGGAGCGTACCTGTCCGTCGGCTCTCGGGATCGGACGGGTGCTGCCGGCACGGCGGTCGTCAGGTCGGCCGCGAGAGCGGGAGCAGACATGATCCTGACCAGCTGCCCGACCTGCCTCTACAACCTGGACTCATCGAGCCGGGCGTTGAGAGAATCAGTCGGGGGATTTGAACCGCCCCCCACCGTGTACTTCAGCCAGGTGCTGGCCTTTGCGCTGGGTGCTGACGAGAAGGCCTGTGGTCTGGATGACGGTGCCTGGCGAAAAAAATTACTCACGGCCGAGGTGAATTGACTTGCGGAGGATCGGGGTTTTCGTATGCTGGTGTGGGCTCAACATTGCCGGCACTGTAGATGTCGAAGGTGTCGCAGAACAGATGGCCCGGGTTCCCGGGGTCGTGCACAGTGAGGCCTACACCTACATGTGTTCCGACCCGGGGCAGAACCGGATCAGAGAGGCCATCGCGGAGCATGCGCTCGATGGTGTGGTGGTCGCGGCCTGTTCGCCGGCGATGCACGAATTGACCTTCCGAAAGACCGCCCAGTCAGCGGGGTTGAACCCGTACATGGTCCAGATGGCCAACATACGGGAGCACTGCAGCTGGGTCCACAAGGATGTGGAGGTGGCTACACCCAAGGCAGAGCAGTTGGTGAGGGCAGCCGTTGAGAAGGTGCGCAGGGACCAGCCGTTGCAGCCTCACGAGATCCCGGTGACGAGGAAGGCCCTGGTCATCGGCGGCGGCATCGCCGGAATGCAGGCGGCCCTGGACATGGCCGATGCCGGATATCCGGTGATTCTGGTTGAAAAGGAGGCCAGCATCGGGGGACGGATGGCGCAGCTGTCGGAGACCTTTCCCACCCTGGACTGCGCCTCGTGCATCCTGACGCCCCGGATGGCCGAGGTGGACCGGCACCCGCTGATCGAGCTGCTCACTCACAGTGAGGTCACCGCCGTATCGGGGTATGTAGGCAACTTCACCGCCCAAATCACGAGGAAACCGACCTACATCGACTGGGACAAATGCATCGGCTGCATGGACTGCCAGCAGCACTGTCCCAGCTCGGTACCCAGTGAGTTCGAGCGGGGGATGGGCGGGCGAAAGGCCATTGGGGTGGACTTCCCCCAGGCGGTTCCCAACCGCCCGGCCATAATGAGGCAGCACTGCATCCATTTCGGACAGGAAGGGTGCTGGTGCGATATCTGTACGACGGTCTGCCCCGTTGATGCCATCGACTACGAGCAGGAGGCCCAGGTGATGGAGGAAGAGGTGGGGGCGATCGTGGTCGCCACCGGCTACGACATTCTCCCGACGGAGTTCTTTGCCGAGTACGGATACGGCAGGTATCCGGACGTCATTGACAGCATGGCCTTCGAGCGGCTCAACTCCTCATCGGGTCCCACGGATGGGGTGATCCGGCGTCCCTCCGACGGTGAGATCCCGAAGGAAGTGGTCTTCATCCAGTGCGCCGGTTCCCGGGATCCGGACCGGGCCATGGCCTACTGTTCCAAGATCTGCTGCATGTACACCGCGAAGCACGCCATGCTGTACCACCACAAGGTGCCCGACGGTCAGGCCTACATCTTTTACATGGATGTTCGGGCCGGGGGAAAGGGATACGAGGAGTTCGTGCAGCGGACTGTGGAGGACGAAAAGGCCCTCTACCTGCGGGGACGAGTATCCAGAATATATCCAGAAGGCGACAACCT
>PWUC01000203.1 GCA_003562655.1 Clostridia bacterium | reverse complement strand
GAGTTCGCCAGGTTGAGTTTGGAGGCAATAGATCGTGCGTTCTTGCCAGGCACCGAGCAGGAGGTGGATTTCGTTGTAGACGAGTTTGAGTTGTGCGAGGGTAGCAGGGTGTTGGATTTGGGTTGCGGGGCGGGCAGGCATTCCATCGAACTGGCAGGCCGGGGCATCGAGGTCGTTGGAGTGGATATCTCCCAGTTCATGCTGAATGAGGCTGTGGTCCGCGCTCAGAGGAGTCCGGTGCTGGAAAGGGTCAGTTTTGTCCGCGGAGACCTCAATCGTATCGGCGAAGTCATCCATTCTGACCAGGGAGGCTTTGATGCTGCTATCTGCATTTGTGAATCGGGATTTGGTGTACTGGGAGGGACTCACGCAGACCTGAGTTTCTTGAAGAACGTCGCCCAACTACTGCGGCCAGGGGGCGGCTTGGCCATGACCACCTTCAATGGCATCCGTCGGTACAGGCACCCACCGAAAGACGACCGATTCAACCATGTGGATGGCACTCTGCAGTGGGAGTGCGAAGACCCGAGACAAAAGGGTGAGGTTTTGACTGAGGAGCAGCGGTTGTACGTGCCGTCTGAGGCAACACTTATGCTGGGAATGGCTGGGTTTGACGATGTTGAGGTATGGGGTGCCAAACCGGGCAGATTCAGCAGGCAACAGTTGGAGATCGATGACGTAGAGATGATGATCATCGCACGTAGTTCTCGCAGCAGACCGGGGCATTAGCGGACTCATCTGGCGAAGTCCACAGCGAGCCGGGGCTCTCTGATAATCGGAAGGTGACGCACTTCGTTTGCCCTCAGCGCATGTCGATCGATACAACTGGAAGCGGTTCTGGTGTTCACGGGAGGAAGGATCAACCTTGACTCAGATGAGTACGTCTGTGAGCCGGACTCCGACTTTGGAAGTGTCTACAACCCTGATCTGGTTTCGTATCATGACATCTTCGGCTTTCCTTGTTTGGTGCTCCTCGGCGAACCCGGAATCGGCAAGCGTGCTGAGATGAGGGAAGATGAGATGGATGCATCGGGGGACAGTCGGATACTGAGCTTGACTTGAACCTCTGCTCCTTCGGTAGTGAAGACAGGCTAATAAATGAGCTATTCTACAGCGATACGTTTACTCGGTGGCGAGAAAGCACGGACATGCTCTATCTCTTTCTGATGAGTGCCTGCTGAGACTTGACACCGTAGCCAGCCTGCTTGGGATCTGCGCCCCATTTTCGAACCGATCAGAGGACTATTTTGATGGTGTAGCGGCATCCTCTCGCAATAGGTGTTGTTCCAAATAGGTCAGTGGGGCTTGATAATCGATGGCCGAATGTCGCCGTTGAGCGTTGTAGTAGCGCATGTGTCTGTCCATGATGTCGCCGAGCTCTTCCAGGGTCCGTGCTTCGATGATTAGTGATTCGATCTCCGTTTTGATTCGACCCCACATCGACTCGATCCAGGGGTTGTCCCTGGCCCCCGATTCCGAGTAGGAAACCGAGACTCCCGCGTTGATCAGAAGAGTCCTGAGCCATGCATAACTGGTGAACACAGAGTCCTGGTCCTGATGCACGATGGTGCTCGCCAAGATCCATACCAATATCGTCAAAGGACTCGCAGGTCTGCTGCCAGCACTCAAGTGCTAGCGCCGGTGTAAAGCTACGCTAAAGGGGGTGCGGACGTTTTTTTGGACTATTTACACGGCCCACCCGAGACTCCTCCTGTACTCTATTGGGCTCATCGCAGCAAGTGACATCTTTATCCTCTTCTCGTTGTACCAGTGAAGATACTCGTCCAGGGTATCCACGAACTCGGCAAGGCTGACACCAGCCCAGGATCTGCTCTAGAACAGCTCATTCTTGATGGTACCAAACACACCTTCACAGCCAGCGTTGTCTGCGGTGCACGCTTTTTTGGACATGGATTGGGCGATCTCAACCTCTTTCTTACCCAGCATTCGCTCGAGATCACCGAGCTTCTTCCCGTACATCTTGACCTCTTTTTTGCCGCGCCGAACACCTCTGCTCCATGCCCCTCGAAGTGCTGTTTCCACTTGGAGACCGTCACCCGTTGCACATCATATGCCCTGGCGATCTCAGCCAGGGGCTTGTCTGACTGCAGTACCTTCATGATCACCTGGAACTTGAATTCAGGGCTGTACTTCCTCCTTGATCTTGCCAACTCAGATCGCTCCCCTCAGGGAGAAATACCACTCATTCCACAGACCCACAATTGGCCCTCCATGATAGCGATCCAGATGGTTCGAACTCAGGGGCGCACCTCGCGTTCGGAGCTTTAGCGAAGGCACTCTTGAGCAGGATTTGGCGTGACAAGAGCGAAGAAAAAGGGGATCATATCATTTGTGCAGACAATAGCAAGATTGCATACTCATATGCTAGCTCAAGGACTAACCAAAGGAGAAAGGGTGTTCATGCCAAGAGTAGCGGTTGATGAAGAAATGCTTAGATGGGCGGTGAAGCGCTCTGGAAAGACGGTGGAGCAATTGAGCAGGGGGCAGCTCAAAAAGCTCGACGAGTGGCTCGATGGCGAACGGTCTCCCACTCTCAGACAATTGCAGGGACTGTCTCGGGCTACCCTCACCCCATTGGGCTATTTAATGCTGTCGGAGCCACCGGAGGAACAACTGCCTGTTGCCGATTTCCGGAGTCTGTCCGATAAGGACCTTCGCTCTCCCAGCCCAGAGCTCTTGAGGACCATCCATATGATGCAGCGACGTCAAGATTGGATGAGGGAGTATTGTCACGACTTGGGCTGTGGCCCTTTGCGGTTTGTGAATTCTCTGAACAGTGAGGAGGACACCTCGGAAAGAGCGGCAGAGGAAATCCGCAGCTTTCTGGGTCTAGGGAGATTATGGGCTCAACCTCTAGGTAGTTGGACTGAAGCCCGACGTTATCTGAAGGAGATCATGGAGGACGCGGGCATTATTGTGGTGTTCAACAGTGTCGTAGGGAACAACACGCATCGCAAGCTGTCTGTTGAGGAGTTCCGAGGCTTTGTTCTCGTGGATGAATATGCCCCGCTTGTCTTCGTCAACAGCGGTGACAGCCAAGCAGCCCAGTTGTTCACTCTGGCACATGAAGTGGCCCACTTGGCTTTCGGTATTAGTAGCGTCTTTGATCTGCGCAACATGCAACCTTCTAGTAATCCGATTGAGATACTTTGCGATGCGACAGCAGCAGAATTCCTAGTCCCAGGCGATGAGTTCTCCAGGAGTTGGAGGGAAGTGGCTCACACTCGCAACCGCTTCGGGCATCTCGCTCATCAGTATAAGGTCCGTGAACTCGTAACAGCTCGACGAGCACTGGATCTAGACCTAATACCAAGGGATGAATTCATCGAGTTCTATCTTGACTATCAAAGGAATATTGAGACAACCTCCGGGAAGCGAGGTAAGGGTGGAGCGAGCTTCTATACACTGCAGGACTATAGATTGGGCGCTCCCTTCGCTTCTGCAGTCAACCGCGCTGTCAGAGAGGGACGCATACTTTATACTGAGGCCTACGAACTGACGAACCTAAGAGGCAAGACGTTTGACAGGTACATGGAACACATCCGGCGGGGTTGAGGAGGACAACGTGGAGTACGTTCTCGACGCGAACGTTTTCATTCAGGCACATAGGGTATATTACGCTTTTGATCTTGTTCCGGCCTATTGGTGTTTCTTGGTGGATGCGGGCGAGGACTCGGTGCAAAGCATTGACCACATATACAACGAGATCGTCCGTCTTGATGATAAGAAGCTACCTGTGGACGACTTGGCTGACTGGGCTATGAATGAAGCCCCAGGCATTTTCAAGTCATCGGGGCAAACAGAGATCATTGAAGCTTATCGGGATATCATGAAGTGGGCAGTCAATTGTCAGCAGTTTAGCGATGCAGCGAAGGCAGCATTTGCCGACGGTGCTGATGCATGGATCGTGGCTTATGCCAGTGCGAAGGGGCTAACAGTTGTCACCCAGGAATCCTTTGAACCCAACATTCGGAGAAAAATAAAGATCCCGAATGTGTGTGAGGCCTTCGGTGTATCATGGGTCGATACGTTTACAATGCTACGAAATCTTCGCTTCTTTGTGGACAAGTATACGATACGAGAGTAACCTACACAGCTTCGCAGTGACGGCACGGTCCAGCGTCTCCTACATTGCGAGCATCACCTCTTGCCTCAGTAACGCACAACATCATGGCCCCCAGGCAGTGCCATGGCAGCACGGTGGCAGTATCCCAACCTTGAACCCTGTCCCATTTGGGGGTATAAGTGATAAGTAGTGTAGCGTTCTTTGAAGACCGCGAGAAACAGGAACGGGTAGGGTGATTCCTTTGCTCTTAGAAGACTCAGCATCAGAGGATCGGAGGGCCCCGGGGGTCGGCCTGGACATGGGAACCTTCGCCACCAAGGGAGTTCTCATTGACGGCGAGCACATCCGGCGGGTATCCGTACCCACGGCAGGAAGGCCCATCGAGAGCGCCAGGAAGTGCCTGGAGGACCTCCTCGACGATGACGGCTGGGGCGATGAGGTCAGAATGGGTGTGACGGGAGCCAACGCCCATCTCCTGGCGGCTGACATGGATGTGACCCCGGTGCTGGACATACAGGCCATGTGCGACGGTCTCATCTTCAGCGGCCTGCAGTGCGATGCGGTCATCTCCCTGGGCCACGAGAACATCTACTACCTCGAGTTAGGACCAGAGGGAAACGTGGACTTTTTCAACCGGAACGGTCAGTGTGCCGCCGGGAGCGGCGCCTTTTGGTACCAGCAGGCAACGAGGCTCGGCTATAACGACGAGGAACTCGCAGAGCTTGCCATGGCCTCCGATTCACCCATCAGGATCTCGGGTAGATGCGCGGTTTTTGCCAAGTCCGACATGACCCACGCCATCAACGAGGGAGCCACCCAGGGGGCTGTCTCCGCCGGACTGGCCAAGACCCTGGCCGAGATGGTGGTGGTGAGCGTGACCCAGAGCCGCCTCCTCGACCAGGAGCGGGTTTTTGCCGTCGGCGGGGTGGCGAACAACCAGGCCGTTCTCAAGTACCTCAGGCAGTACTGCGGCGAGGATTCGATGCACATCACCGTTCCTGGCGACCACGAGTTCCTGCTGGCGGTGGGAGCCGCCCAGGTCGAGGACGTTGTGAAGCCCGCCGACATGGGGTTCGAGGCCGTCCTCGGTGCCCAATACGTTCCCGACAATCCCCTTCCGGGCCTGGACCCGTCCCGCGTTCATTACATGCCCGATTTGACCCAGGCCCAGGATATCGACACCTCCCTGGTGTTTCTCGGGGTGGACTGCGGTTCCGTCTCCACCAAGTGCGTGCTGCTGGATCGCGCCGGCGAGGTCATCGGCGGCGTGTACCTGCCCACAGCCGGGCGCCCGGCCCTTCAGGTATTGGAGCTGATGAAGAGGGTCAAAGACGAGTACGGGGACCTCATAGAGGACTCCGAGATCGTGGCCTGCACCACGGGTTCCGGGCGCTTTTTGTCCCAGAAGATACTGAGCGCTGAATACGCCATCGATGAGATCACCTGCCAGGCCGAAGGAGCCAAGTACCTCTACGGCTCCGAGGGAACCCTGTCGGTCATCGAGATCGGGGGAGAGGACTCCAAGTTTTTGCAGCTGCAGGACGGTGCCCTGTACGACTACAACATGAACCCGGTGTGTGCCGCCGGTACCGGTACCTTCCTGGAGAACCTGGCGGGGCTCCTCGGAGTGGACATAAAGGGAGAGTTCTCCCAGAAGGCCTTCGAGGCCGAATACGCCATCGACCTGGGCGATACGTGCACCCTTCTTTCCCAGTCGGCCCTGGCATCGAGCGCCTCCCAGGGACTTCCCTTCTCATCGCAGATAGCGAGCCTGGCCTATTCGTCGGCCAGAAACTACATAAGCAAGACCGGCGAGAACCGACCCATGGAGGGCACGGTCGTCTTCACCGGTGCCACGGCCAAGAACCGCGCCCTGGCGGCTGCCTTCGCGGCCGAGATAGACGCAGATATCTCCGTACCGCCCTCTCCGGAGCTTTCCGGGGCCCTCGGCAGTGCGCTGATGGCCATGGAGCTGCACGGGCGCGGGGTCGCGGGTGACTACTCACTCCGAAACTTGCAGCAGCTGAACGAGTTCGAGCAGACGAGCCAGAAGTGCGGCGCCCAGTGCGAACACGAACACAACTGCACCCTCGACGTCATCCGGTTCGCCGACGGCAGCAGGTTTTTGTACGGGGACCGCTGCGGACGCTTCTCCGGCCTGGAGAAGAAGCGCGCTTCTCAGTACGCTCATCTCCCTGACTACGTGGGGCTGCGCAACCGGCTGTTCTACGAGGCCGCGGGAGAACCCTCAGACGAGGGTCCCACGGTGGGCCTGGCGCGGGGCGGGCTCTTCTTCTCCCTGTATCCTTTCTGGGGCACCTTCTTCAGGACCATCGGTGCCAGGGTCGTCCTGTCGGATGAGACCTCCGAGGAGATCCTGGAGGAGGGCAAGAGGGTCCTGGATTCGGACATGTGCTATCCCGTGGAGGTCCTCATCGGCCACTACAGGGAGCTGGACAAGGCCGGGGTCGACTACATATTCCTTCCCGACGTGGTGGACATGGAGCCGCCGCCCTGGGCCCGAGACTGGCCCCGCGGCTTTGTGTGCCCGCTGCTTCAGACCATCCGGGGTACGGTGATCAGCTCCCTGGATCTGGCCCCCGACCGGGTGCTGTATGCCCAGCTCAACTACCGGCAGGGTAAGCGGATGATCAAAAACCAGCTCCGGCCCGTTGCCCGCAGGATCCTGGACTCCGACTTCGACGAATCGGTGTTCAGCGAGGCAGTGGAGAAGGCATATGCGGCCCTGGATGATTTTGAGGCCTGCCTGGAGGAGGAAAGCGCGGCGGTGGTGGAGGGGCTGAGTACAATGGTGAGCCCGGATACCATTGTCGGGGTGTTCTTGGGCCGGCCATACACTATATACGATGAGGAAGTCTCCAAGCACTCCCTGTCCTACGCCCGCCAGAGGGGAATCGTGGCCGTACCCCAGGAGATGCTGCTCTCCTACGTTCGCGGCTGGTACGAGGGAAGGATCAAATCATCCTTCATGGGCTCGAGGGAGGAGTTTGAAAAGGACTTCGCGGAGCTGTTCGAAAGCGCCGACAACATATACCCGGCCCAGCTGCAGAGGATGCTGGCGGCGGCGCACGTGGCCGGGTACCTGAACCGGCGGTCGGACCAGCATGATGTGCCCACTCTCTACACCATCCTTCAGGATCCGTTCAAGTGCGGGCCCAACGCCATGCTCCGGCACTTCCTCAGGAGCGTCTCCAACAGCCTGCGGCTGACCATGGATGAACACACCGCACCCGCGGGAATGATCACCAGGCTGGAGGCCTTCAGGAACACGTGCCTGGCCCGTCGGAAGTACGTCCCGCCTACCCTGGTTTCCGGGCGGACGCTGCCCGTCGGCGATCTCAGGGGGCGGAAGGTGCTGGTCCCCGAACCCTCTCATCACTCGCGGCTTTTCGCCGCCATGCTGCAGAACTACGGCATAGAGGCGGAGTCGCTGCCGAGGAGTAGGGATAAGGACCTGACCCTGGCCCGGCGCTACGTCAACGGTGAGGAGTGCCTGCCGATGATCCAGAACGTGCAGGATTTCCTCGAGTACGCCGAGAGCACCTCCGATGACCTTGATAAGGCGGTGTTTTTCCAGGGGTGGGCGTGTGGACCCTGCCGCTACG
>PWUC01000035.1 GCA_003562655.1 Clostridia bacterium | reverse complement strand
TAGATCAAGTCGCGGGGCGCAAACCCGTGGAGGCTGGGCTGCGGCGTGAGGAACCATTCTCGGATGACTCCGTCCAGCCACTCCACCACTTCGTCGATATCGCCATCCTCGCCGGCGAGCAATTCCGCGACATAGTCGCGCAGATATAGCACGAGATCACCGTGCAGCGCAGCTTCCTGGGTGGACATGGAACACCCCCTGGTGACACTGCGACCCGACGGTCGGCAGTGACTATGCGTGGCAAGCCATCACGGATGGACCACCACATCTGTTATGACCGACACCGGGGGAGGAGCCGCACCGAACTCATCCCTACCTCTCTGGACCTCCCCGGATGCGTCACAGTCCTCCCTTCGTGTGGAGGAACGGCTTAGGATGAAGGCGCCACAGGCATCCTCATAGGCCCAGCTGTTCCGACTGCTCCTTCATGCCCTCCAGCACGATACCTACGAACTCCTCCAGCGGGACATCCAGCTTCTTCTCACAGAGTCGGATCTGGTCCCGATCCGCGCCCGCGGCGAACGACTTCGAGTCGAACTTCTTCATCACCGATTCCACAGAAACCCCGTCCAGCTTCGTCGGATGGACCAGAGCGACAGCCACGATCAAGCCGGTGAGGTCATCACAGGCCACCAGGGACCACTCCATCTCTGTCTCCGGCATAACGTCCAGGCGCTCGTAGTTGTGCGCCTTGATGGCCCGCACGATGTCCTCGGATACGCCTCGTTCCTCCAGTTGCCCGGCGATCACCAGCGCGTGTCGCTCCGGATCATCGCGAGTCTCCTCGTAGTCCGCGTCGTGGAGCAGCCCCACCACCTCCCACATGTCGACGTCGCCTCCGAACTCCTGGGCCAGGGCCCGCATGGCCGCGGCGACAGCATAATGGTGTTTCCGCAGGTTCTCGTTGGAGATATTCTCCTTGAGGATGACCACGGCTTCATCTTGTGAGATCACAGTTCTCCCCTTTCGAAAGGTGCTCTTGTTCCGTGTGTTAGACGAACAGTCCGGAGACCCCAGAAGGTTTCCCAATATGGAGGTGCTAGTCGGGTTCCTTGTGCCAGATAGCCTCGAGCTGCCAGCAGATGAACCGCCCGTTGAAAACCTTCAGAGCCGTTCCGGGAACCGCTCGTCCTTCCGCAGACCCAGTTGTTCCGTCTTCGACCAACCGGGCTCTGAGTCTACGAGTATACCCACGGTCGCCAACGTGACAAGTCCCTCGGTCCCCCGACACCACTGGGCTGTATCCCCTCTCCCCGCGGAGGAGAGGGCCAGCCCGGCGGTGCCGGGCCGTGAGGGGGCCTTCATCGCCGACACTGTCACTTCGGTAGCAACTCGGGCCTCCCCCTGCCGCAGGCAGCCCGCCCCATCTCCATCCAGTATCCCCCAGGCCCCTTCCCACGCTGCGGAATAAGCTCCACCGAGAATGGACAAGACCCAGGAATCGTCGTAGAATCCAACCTCAGGATGGGTAAGTTCATCGCTGCCCACTCGGCGGGCCACATTCCCGTGTGGCACACCACGCTTGACGGAGATCGTCTAGGCGTGCAAGGGTCTTTGAGCAAAGGAGAACGGCTGTGATCAACGTAGAGCAGGTTGACACGTCATCGAGATCCCAGGTGCGTCGTTTCGTCGACATACCGTTCCGTCTCTATGCAGATTGTCCTCAATGGATCCCCCCGCTCCGCCGCGACGTGCGCACGAAGCTCGATCGAGAGAAACATCCGTTCTACCAGCGGTCTGCAGCGGACTTCTTCATCGCCACGGACGGAGGTCGAGACGTAGGACGCATTGCCGCCTTGAGGAACGGTCGTTTCAACGAGTATCACGGGGCTCGTCAGGCCCAGTTCTACCTCTTCGAGTGTGTCGACGACCAGGGCGTGGCCGACGCCCTCTTCCAGCAGGTCTTCGACTGGGCCCGCGCCCGCGATCTGAATGAAGTCGTGGGGCCCAAAGGGTTCAGCCCCTTTGACGGGTACGGAATACAGGTGGAGGGCACGGAGCATCGTCAGATGATGATGATGATGAACTACAATCACGACTACTACCCACGCCTGGTCGAAACCCTGGGCTTCGAGAAGGAGGTGGATTTCGTCTCCACGTACTTCAGGTTGGCCGACTTCAACGTGCCGGAGCGTGTCCATCGCATCGCCGAACGGGTCAAGGAGCGCCGAAGCCTGTCTGTGCATCACTTCAAGTCCAAGCTGGAGCTGTACCGCTGGAAGGAGCGCATCGGCGCTGCCTATGAGAGGACCTTCACCGACAACTGGGAGTACTACCCTCTCACCAAGAAGGACATCGACTTCGTCTTCAACGATCTGGTCCTGGCGGCCAATCCGCGCTTGATCAAGGTGATCGTGCACGACGACGACGAAGTAGTCGGCTTCATCTTCGGTTTTCCCGACGTTTCCCGGGGCCTGCAGCGGGCCAACGGGCGCCTCCTTCCCTTCGGGATCTTCCACCTCCTGCTCGACGCCCGCCGGACGAACTGGATCTGCCTCAATGGCATGGGCATTACCCCTGAATATCAGGGCCTTGGAGGTAACGCCCTCTTGTACTCCGAGATGGCAAAGACGGTCAAGGGGGATTTCGATTTCGAGCACGCGGAGCTGACCCAGGTCGCCGAGTCGGCAGTGCAGATGAGACGCGATCTGATCAACCTGGGCGCGCAGCCCTACAAGAACCATCGGGTTTACAGGCGGTCGCTATGACCCCAGCCCAGGTTCCTTGCCAGGGCCTGCAACCCGCTGGGAAACACCTTGTTGAGACTGCCGGCTCCCCGTCCTTCGGATTCTGACGTGGGACCAGCCCCGCCTTGACCGTCCCTGAGATGCGGTACGGTTGACACACCTGGTCATCGTGCTACAATCCCATCGTGCACCAACGGTGCACCGTCCGGTCGATCCGCGCGCTGCTTCGCAGGTCCAGCGAAGAGGTAGGCGCGCTTTTTTGGGTATGGGATCGCGGGGCGTCCGGGTTTACACCCGTGTGTCGTCGCCCAGCGGCGGAGTTCACAGCCCGACCCCTCGCGCGGCGGCTCAGCTCACCAAGGGCAAGAAGAAGGAGCAGAAAGGTTGAACCAGACCTACTCAGACATCATCCGGCCTCATGGCGGCACTCTTGTTGACCGTGTATTGCGGGGCGAGATGCGTGAGGCCGTCCGAGACCGCGCCCAGCGGATGGCAAGAGTCCAGCTCGACTCTATGGCTCTCTCCGACCTTGAGCTCATCGCCACCGGCGCCCTGAGCCCCTTGACCGGCTTCATGAATCGGGCGGATTATCAGCGCTGTGTCGACGAGATGCGACTCACCAATGGCGTGCTATGGTCCGTGCCCGTGACGCTGGAGGTGGCCCGAGACCGGGCTGCGGACATACGGCAGGGGCAGGAGATCGCGCTCTGCGAGGGCCGGCGCGTGCTCGCTGTTATGGAGGTGGTGGACGAATACCCTCTCGACCGCGCCGTCAAGGAACACGAGGCCAGCGAGGTCTACCGCACCACCGAGGACAGCCACCCCGGTGTGGCCCGGCTTTATCAGCGAGGGGAGGTAGGCCTGGGTGGCGATATCTGGCTGGTCGACTGGCCCAACCCGATGAAGACGGAGTTCCCCGAGCTGCGGCACACGCCGGCTCAGACCCGGCGTATGTTCGCCCGGCGAGGATGGAGAAGCATCGTCGGCTTCCAGACACGCAACCCCATCCACAGAGCCCACGAGTACCTCCAGAAGACCGCCCTGGAGGTCGTCGATGGTCTCTTCATCCACCCGCTGGTCGGCGACACCAAGGAGGGCGACATCCCGGCCGACGTCCGGATCGCCTCCTACCAGACCATCCTGCGGGACTACTACCCAGCCGACCGGGTGTTGCTGGGCGTCTTCCCGGCAGCCATGCGTTATGCCGGTCCCCGCGAGGCGCTGTTCCACGCCATCGCCCGCAAGAACTACGGATGCACCCACTTCATTGTGGGGCGCGATCACGCCGGCGTCGGCGAATACTACGGAACCTACGATGCGCAGGATATCTTCGATCAGTTCCCTCAGGAGGACATCGGCATCGTCCCCTTCAAGTTCGAGTACGCCTTCTTCTGCAAGAAGTGCGGGGGCGTGGTATCGGCGAAGACCTGTCCTCACGACCAGGAAGACTGGATCTACCTGAGCGGCACCCAGGTGCGCGAGATGCTGGACCGCGGAGAGATGCTCCCGGAGGAGTTCACCCGGCCGGAGGTGGCGAAAGTGCTCCTAAAGGGGATGAAGAACCACAGATAGGAGCTTATGCTCAGATTTCTCAGACGCCGCAAGCAGCGCAAGGTATTGGTCATCGGGCTCGATTGTGCCCCCCCCGGGGTGCTCTTCGAGACGGGAGAGCAGAACGACCTGGGGCTCAAAGACCAGCTGCCGAATCTAAGCCGTCTCATCGACGAGGGCATCTACGGACCGTTGTCCAGCTCCATCCCTTGCATCACCGTCCCTGCCTGGACCTCGATGCTGACCAGTCGCGATCCGGGGGAACTCGGCTTCTACGGCTTCCGCAATCGAGCGGATCATTCTTACGACCGCATGCACATCGCCACAGCAAACGTGATTCACCAGCCTCGGATCTGGGATCTCCTGGGCGCCGCCGACCGGACCTCTGTCGTGGTCGGTGTCCCTCAGACATACCCGATTCAGCCCCTCAAGGGCTGTTTGATCAGCAGTTTTCTCACCCCCAATACGGACCGCCAGTACACCTTCCCCGACGAACTGCGCCACGAGGTAGGGCACGTCTTAGGCGGCGAACCGTATGACGTCGATGTCCCGCAATTCCGGACTGAGGACAAGAACCACCTTCTGAACCAGATCCAAGAGATGACCGAGAAGCGCTTCGCGGTCATCAAGCACCTGATCCGTGAGAAACCCTGGGATTTTTTCATGTTCGTCGAGATAGGCTTGGACCGCATCCACCACGGCATGTGGCAGTTCTGGGACCCGGGTCACTACCGACATGAAACGGGCAACCAATACGAGGACGCCATCCCTGACTACTACCGCTACCTGGATCGAGAGATCGGCGAGATCCTCGCCCTGATCGACGATGATACGCTGGTAATGGTGGTCTCCGATCACGGCGGGCAAGCCATGGAGGGGGGATTCGCCATCAATGAGTGGCTCCGCCAGGAGGGTCTCCTGGTGCTCGAAGACGAGCCGCTCTATGATGGTCTAGTCCCTTTTGAGAAGGTCGAGGTCGACTGGGAACGGACCACCGCCTGGGGCGCCGGCGGGTACTACGCTCGGATCTTCTTGAACGTAGCAGGCAGGGAGCCTCAGGGTCGGATCTCGCCAGCCGAGTACGAAAAGGTGCGTCGCGAACTCAAAGAGCGAATCGAGGCCATCCCTGACAATGAGGGGAACCCCATGGGGACCGTCGCCTTCCGGCCGGAAGACCTCTATCGCGACGTACGAAACATCGCGCCGGATCTGATGGTCTACTTGGGAAACCTGCGCTGGCGATCCGTGGGCTCCTTCGGTCTGCCTGACATCTACACCTTCGAGAACGATACCGGCCCCGACGACGCCAACCACACTCAAGACGGGGTATTCGTCCTGTGGGACCCACGTAGAGACCACCAAGCTAAGTGCCTGACTGGGCTCCAGCTCATGGACGTGGCGCCCACCATCCTCGACCTGATGGGAATCCCAGTCCCGGACAAGATGCAGGGACGGGCGATCCAACGGTAAGCCTCCATCCAACCCACGACACCAGCTCCCGGCGGGTCTGTGAACCGCAACCACCCCACCCCTGGCATCCAGAGGAGCACCAGCGACGAGCAATCTCCTTCCTCGCCACCCCTCCAGCCCCCCCTGACACCAGCTCCCGGCGGGCCGTCGCCAGCGACCTTTCAAAGGCCTCGGAGCTCAGACAAAGCAGGACCGCCCTCCCGCAATGCTCTTGCGGAAAGGCGGTCGCTTGTCACGACACCATCTTGCTTCTTTCCACGCTGAGTCTGGACTCAGCTACTCCTCCACGTGGATGATCTCCACAGGGCAGCCGTACGCCGCATCCTCCACGCAATCCTCCAGATCCTCGGGTACCTCGCCCACCGCGATGTCATCGTCGACTCGGTACTCCTCCACGATCTCAGCCAGGAAGTCATCGGGGTTCTCCTCGAAGACCTCAGGACAATCCGCGTAGCAGGTGCCGCATTCGATGCACTCTTCGCGATCAATCGTTACTTTCATGCTTAGCCTCCTTGTTGATGATTATTTCCATGAGCCTGGGCTCCCCCCTCAGGCCGCGGGTATTTATAACACGAATCGAAGAGATGTCCAACTAGAGGATCAACATCGCATCGCCGAAGCTATAGAAACGATATTCTCTCTCCAACGCCTCCTCATAGGCCCGATCGATCACGTCCTTGCTCGCAAAGGCAGCCACCAGCATCAGCAGGGTCGAACGGGGCAGATGGAAATTGGTGATCAAAGCATCCACCGCCCGGAACCTGTACCCGGGATAGATGAACAGATCCGTCTCCTGCTCAAAGGGGATTACCGTGCGCCAAGGACACGACCCAGTCTCGGGATCGCCACCGACGGCCAATCGGGCTGCCGTCTCCAGGACGCGCACGCTCGTGGTACCGACCGCCACCACCCGGTTCCCCTTCAGTCTCGTCTCGTTCACCTTTCTGGCCACCTCGGGGCGGAGTGAGCAATACTCCGTATGCATCTCGTGGTTCTCGATCCGCTCTTCGTGCACGGGCTGAAAGGTATCCAGTCCGATGTGAAGGGTGACGAACTCCGAACGGACTCCCATGTCGTGCAACCTGTGTAACAGAGCGGGCGTGAAATGGAGTCCGGCCGTGGGCGCGGCCGCCGAACCCGGTTTCGACCCATACACCGTCTGATAACGTTCGTCATCCTCCAGCGGTTCGTGGATATATGGCGGGAGCGGTGTGACGCCGATCCGCTCGGCCAGCGGGAGCACCGGCTCGCTGAACTTCAACACACGGACAGCCCGTTCGCCACGCTCCACCACCCGGGCCACAGCTTCCGTCGGAGCGCCCCCCGGCCCATCGAGAAGAGCAAGCGTCATGCCCGGCCGCACCCGCCTACCCCCCACCAGAGCACGCCAGAGGCCGTCCTCCTCCTGTCGAAGGAGCAGGATCTCCACCTGGCCGCCCGTCGGCTTCACCGCAAACAAGCGCGCCCGCACAACCCGGGTCTGGTTGAGCACGAGCAGATCTCCTGGAGTGAGAAACTCCGGCAACTCGTGGAAATGGTGATGAGACACCGTCCTGCTGTCCCGATCCACGACCATCAGCCGCGACCGGTCCCGCGGCGAGATGGGCTTCTGCGCGATCAAGTCAGGGGGAAGCTCGTAGTCGAACTCCGAGGTCTGCACCGGCTCAGGCTACCCTTCCTCTACCATATCGGTCCCGGCTCTCACCTCCCGGGGCTCAGCCCCTGCCACCGCCTGCCAGATGGCAACGATCAGGCAGAGGCCACCCGCCACCTGAAACACGCTATAGCAGCAGCTGATGGCTGTGTTCAACGGGACGATGCGGGCGCCGGTCTGCCGGTTCAGCTGCACAATCAGTGGTCTCCGGACGAAATTGGCCAAAGTGACCAGGAAGAAGAGCGTGAAACCGGCCAACGCCAGCAAGGCAGGCTCCCGTCTTCTGTCTTGACGACCCAACAGCACTACCGCGACCACGATCCCCGTCAGGTGCACCAGGAGCAGAGGGATC
>PWUC01000127.1 GCA_003562655.1 Clostridia bacterium | reverse complement strand
CCTACGGGCAGAAACTGGAGTGCAGATCTGCCCCGGGACGACCTGCTGGATGCTGGTGCCTGCGGTGAATATGCGAAGAGAGTGTCCGCCGCCCTGGGTTCTGATCACACTGTCTGTGGCCGGTGCATACCCACCTGTCCATGGACCAGGAAGTACCTGGGATCCAGCAGCTGAGCGCCTGCCCCAATGCCCCCCGTTGTGGGTTGTATGGCATGTCGTGCTTATCAACCGGGGCATCACTGGGATCCCGACGAGCTAGATGATCTCCACCAGAGCGCGTCCCACCCGCAGTGGCCGGTTTGGCGTCGGCGATCCCGCCGTTGCCTCCTCCAGGCAAGGGGCTTGACACCTGTGGCCAATGCCGTAAAATGGAAATACCTGCCATCTGCGGGCGGGTTGCTCTACGGCTGGAACTGGCACAGGGGGGGAGGAGGGTCGGTGATGAGGCTCATGACAAAAGAGCTGCGTGAGAAGATCCCCGAACTCTATTCAACCGAGGGTGATGAGGATCCTTTGGTCTATGCCAGATTCTTCACACCTGATGCCAACTGGACCTGGTACGTGCTGGAGTTCGACGGGGAGGACACATTCTTCGGCTACGTCATCGGTCACTATCCGGAACTGGGATACTTCTCACTCGGGGAGTTGGAATCCATCCGGGGCCCCCTGGGACTACCGATTGAGCGCGATCTTCATTTTGAATCCCCGAGGCTGTCCACGGTATTGCAGCGGGAGAATTTGAGATCATAGATCGACGCAGTCCAACCTACACGCCTGTTACGAGAAAGGGAAAGGGGTGGATCTATTCGTCCCGGGATTGTTCCCCGCTGCCTGGTGCCGTCGACATCTGCAGTGCCGGCCTGAGGATCTGTGGGATGTTCATATCGTGATGGCACATCTCGACTGCCCCCGGCATGCTCCCCGGATATAGGTTCACCAGTGGTGTCGCCGGGGGTGGTTGGACGTCAGGCCAACTCCCGCAGGGCTTCGAGGGCAGTTGCAGCCAGAACCGCGGCTCCCACGGGGAGACAGTCCTCGTTCACGGTGAATCGGGGGTGATGCCAGCCTATTTCTGGGCTGCCGCTGCCTATCCACATGAAGCACCCGGGGGTGCGCTCCTGGTAAAGGGAGAAGTCCTCCGAGGCCAGCACGGGAGTGGCATCAAGGACCCTGTCGTCACCGAGAAGCTGCACCGCGACATGGTTGGCAATTCTGGTTGCCCGCGGATCGTTGTCCACTGGTGGGACGGTGAATTCGGGGCCAGTGCACTCAGCCGTGCAATCGAAGGCCCCGGCGGTGCCGGATGCCAGTGTGTGGATCCGACGGGCGATGAGTCTCTTCACCCCGGGGTCGTAGGCGCGGACCGTGCCGGCCATGGTGACCTCGTCCGGTATGATGTTGCTGGCGGTGCCACCTGCGATGTTTCCTACAGAAATCACGGCTGACTCCAGAGGATCGACGTTGCGAGCGACGATTGACTGCAGACCCGTCAAAATCGCGCCGGCGACGGGCATCGGATCTGCGGTGAGGTGCGGTATGGCTCCGTGCCCGCCGCGACCGGTGACGGTGATCCTGAAACTGCCCACAGAGGCCATCAGGTAACCTGGCGAGATGCCGACGCTGCCGGCCGGGAGGTCGGGCTTGTTGTGGGCACCGAAAATCATGTCCACTCCCTCCAGGGCCCCTGCGTCAATCATCCGTCTCGCTCCGTTGGTGCGTTCCTCTGCGGGCTGAAAGAGTAGACGCGCTTCTCCCGGGTATTCGGCCTTCATTCGGGTGAGGATCATCGCAGCCCCGAGCAGCCAGGTGATGTGGCTATCGTGCCCACAGGCGTGCATGCATCCGGTCTCGCGGGAGGCAAAGGGCAGCCCGGTTCTCTCCTGCAGGGGAAGGGCGTCAATGTCAGCCCGAAGGGCCACTACTGGCCCATCTCCGTCTGTCAGCCGGCCGCAGACGCCCGTCTCCAGGTTCAGATCGACAATATCCACCCCGAGGTCTGCCAGGACGTCCCGGATCTTTTGTGTAGTGCGGTATTCCTCACCACTCAGTTCGGGGTGCTGGTGAAAGTGCCTCCTCAGTTGGATCAGGTCGGCAGTGATATGCCGGGCGAGTGAGAATATGCGCGCTGCTGTGGCTTCCATGAGATCTCTCCTTCTGTGATGTTGAGGATACCCTTCGCTTTCAGTCTCCGGGGTTCCTTCTCCAGCCAGGAAGATCTCTCCGAACGGGTTGAGAGCACTGATTCCGACTGCCAGTCCAGTGAGGGGTGATGCGGTGAGATCCCGGGTGTCGCCGGCCATTTGGGGCTCCGATCATGCCGCCCGTTGACAGAGCGACGGTGCTGTCCCTGAGTGTCAGCTGCACAGTTCTCCTGGAAGTTGAACAGGTGAGCGCACCAGCCGGTGTCGCCCCGGTCGATGAGCTGCGGTCAGGTCTCGAGAGGACAGCGAATCGAAGGCTTCCGGACCGCGGGGAGAGAGATCATCACATATAGGTTCATGATTTACCATCTTGCGTCTTGCAGTTAACCTGCCTCGGGGTTAGTGGTAGAATAGAGTTGTTGTGTCTCGCGGAAAGGGTTGATCATGCTGGCACAGGATCATGAGGCGTCTCAAGAATGGGCGGGTTCGACGAGTGCAGATGTGGGGGATCTGTTCAGAGAGGTGGCCCAGACCCTTCTTCTGGCTCTGCTTCTGGCCCTGATCATACGCGGGTTCCTGGTGGAGACTTACCTCGTCTACGGCCCCTCCATGGAGCCCTCCCTGTTCGAGGGAGAGAGACTCCTGGTGAACAAGCTGGTCTACCGGTTCCGCGATCCCGCCCCGGGAGAGGTCATCGTGTTCCGTGAGCCTGGCGATGATGGGAGGAACCTGGTCAAACGGGTGGTGGCTGTAGATGGCCAGGAGTTTGAGATAAGAAATGGAGACGTCTTTATCGAAGGCAGGCTGGTACGCGAAAGCTTCGTGATCTCTCCCAGCAACGATACCATCCCATCTCATCTAGTGCCGAAGGGGACTGTCTTTGTCATGGGAGATAATCGTGCTAACAGCCTCGATTCGCGCTATTTCGGCCCGGTGCCGATGGAGAGCGTCAGAGGAAGAGCCTTCATCATATTCTGGCCCCTGTCACGTTTTAACATCCTCAGCTCTTTTCTCAGCCCTTGAGTCCCTCTTCGCAGGTTTCGAGTGTCTGTCTGTCCTTCTGTTGGCGTCTCAGACAAAGACAGCTCTTGCTGCAACACCATGCCCTGCTGAGGTCCTGGCTGTGCGGTACCTGAAGCGTCTGGGCAATGTCGACGGAACTCAGCTGGATCCTCGCGTCGGGGCAGGTCGCGCCCTGGTGATGGTTCTCGGACCGACAGCATCCTCGTAGGAATGGGTGGCCGGCTGGTGCGGGGACAGGTGCGGTCAGGAAGGACATAGAGTTCATTGGAGGGGGTACCGACAACTGCCGGCAGGGACCTGCACTTCGCGTCTCGAACCGTCCCGGACCTCAACCTCCGGTGATGGGCTCCGCGGATTTCCGTCTCTGAAGGACATCGCTCATGGATGTCCGGGTGGATTCAATGATGAGAAGAGGGATATGATGCTGCGGGTAGAAATGAGCGAGACAGAATCCCACCTCGGGTGTGCACCTGCGTTTGTGCAATCGGAGTGTCGTGCCGAGGCCCGTTTCTCGCCGAGGCAGCCGAGGCGGGGCCGGGGCAGTTGATTCGCGAGCAGATTCGAGCAGTCGGAGGTTCTTGAAGACCGACGGTGGACCGCGGGGCCTGATGGTTTCCCGGTGAGGGGAGGTGCTCTGTATGAGGTCTGGGGATCCATATATTGACGGAAACCCATCGGTTGACCTTTTCGCCGAGCGAAGACCCGTCACTGCGGAGGTAGTCGCAGTGATGCGGGGGCGGCGGGATGATCGGGCGTTGCGACTGATCCGGCAACCCTCACGGGCCCTGAGGCATGGCGAGATTCACGAGGTCATCCTGACGGATGAACATGCCCGACCTGGTGACGGGGTGAGCAGGGTCGCCTACCTGGCCTTTGTGCAGATAGTTGAGGGAGGCGTCGCCCTGGCGGGGGACCGGGTCCGGGTGGGCGCCGCTTCGGGGACGCTTGTCGGGTTTGATTGCACCCACATGCCCAACCACTACAACATCGTGGTCAGGGTCCCTTGCCTGGTCGATGGGGAGCAGACGAGACTGCAGCTGGGAGATGGGATGCTCATATCCGCGCACCGGGGCTTCTGAGTCCGGTGTCCCGCAGAGTTGGCCAGTGAGAGGATGGTAAAGAGACCGATGGCGAACTTGCGCATCGCAGTAATTGGTTATGGGAACGTGGGCAGGAGTGTGCTTGCAGCGGTAAGCTCGGCTCCAGACATGGAAGTGGCTGGCATCGTGCGCCGTAGGGGCGTACGGCCACCGGAGCTCACTCTCGAAGTCCCGGTCGTGGAGGATGTTACAGCGCTGACGGCAGTGGATGTGGCCGTGCTCACCGTTCCGACACGCATGGTCTCCGGATATGCAGAGAAGTGCCTCGCTGCAGGAATCTGCACTGTCGACAGTTTCGATCTCCATGGAGACCAGATCTGGCGCCACCTGCAGGACATGGGACAGATGGCCGTTGAGGGAGGCGCATGTGCCATCGTTGCTGCCGGCTGGGATCCCGGCACCGACTCCATGCTGCGGGCCCTGATGGAGCTGTTGGCCTCTCGCGGAGTAACGTACACCACCTTCGGACCCGGCATCAGCCTGGGCCACAGCGTCGTCTGTCGGGATGTCGGTGGCGTGAAGGATGCGGTATCCTTCACCATCCCCGCGGGGGACGGGGTGCACCGGCGCGAGGTATATGTGGAGCTTGAGGAGGGGGCATCCCTGGAGGATGTAGCCGACGATATCAGAGATGATGCCTATTTCGCCGGGGACGAGACCTCGGTCACCCCGGTTGATGATGTGGACAGCCTGGCTGACCTGGGACACGGGGTCTCCGTGCAGCGAAGGGGTGGCTCGGCCGACGCGCACAACACCCTGTCCACCTTTGAACTGAGGGGAACCAATCCGGCTATGACGGCCGAGGTCATGGTCAGTGCGGCGCGGGCCGCGGACCAGATGGAACCGGGGGCCTACACGCTCCTGGAGATTCCCCTTCTCAAGATGCTCCCGGGAAGGCGAGAGGAGCTGGTGAAGCGACTGCTATGATGGATGCTTGAGCTTCGGGTCCAGGGCGTCCCGCAGCCCGTCTCCGATGTAGTTGAAGGCCAGCACGGTGATGAAGATGAAGATTCCCGGATAAAGGCTCACCCAGGGAGCGTTTCTCAGATGACCTCGCCCCGAGTTCAGGATGCTGCCCCAGCTTGGGAACGGCTCCTGTACTCCGAGCCCCAGGAAGCTGAGACTGGATTCGGCAAGGATAGCCCCGGCGATGCCCAGGGTGGTGTTGACAATGATTGGTGCCATCGCGTTCGGGAGTATGTGCCGGAAGATGATGCGGATGTCCCGGGCTCCCGATGCCCTGGCGGCTTCAACGAATTCCTGTTTTCTCAGGGCCAGAACCTCTCCGCGAACAAGGCGGGCGAGTCCCGGCCAGGAGGTTATGCCGATGACCAGCATGATGTTGAATATGCTGCGGTCAACGATCGCAATGATGGTCAGCAAAAGAAACATGGTCGGAAAGGACTGCACGATCTCGGTGAATCTTTGCAGAAGGTTGTCCACCCAGCCCCCGAAGTATCCGGACACTGCCCCGATGATGGTTCCCAGGGTGACCGCCACACCCGCAGCAACGAAACCTACACTCAGCGACACCCGGGATCCCCAGAGGACGCGACTGAAGACGTCACGACCGAGCCGGTCAGTGCCGAAGAAGTGCTCGGCACTCGGGGGATGGAACCGGTTCGTCGGATCCACGGCGGCGTAGTCCTGGGTGGCCAGGTAGGGTGCCAGTAGGGCAGTCAGGTAGAGAACAAAGAGAAGGATGGTGCCCGCTGTGGCCAGCTTGTGACGCTTGAAGCGCTTCCACACCATGGCTGCCCAGGATTCCACCTCGGCACAGCGGTCTTGCTCCATCGTCATGGTGTTCTCTCCCCTCAGTCGTACGTGATTCTGGGGTCGACTGCCACATACAGCATGTCGGCGACGAAGTTGCCGATTATGACCAGGCCGGCGCCAATCACGTTGAAGGCCATTATGACCATGTAGTCTCGCATGAACACTGCGTTGACGGACAGGGTTCCGAGTCCCGGCCACGAGAAGATGTTCTCGATGATCACCGACCCGGAGAACAGCACCGGGATTTGAAAGCCGATTATTGTTACGATGGGCAAAAGCGCATTCCGAATCGCGTGCTTGTAGATGACCACCCGCTCGGCCAGGCCCTTGGCGCGGGCGGTGCGGATGTAGTCCTTATTGCTCACTTCGAGCATACTGGAGCGCATGTAGCGGGTGATTCCGGCCAGGGCGCTGAGTCCCATGACTGTGACCGGCAGTATGAGATACCGCAGTCGATCCAGCAGCACCAGCCACAGTCCCTTCTCGGCGATCGTGAAGCCGTAGGTGGCGATGCCTCCCACCGGAATGAGGTCCGCCCGAAGCGCGATGCCGTAGATCAGCAGAAGGCCAAACCAGAAGTTCGGTAGGGCCTGTCCGAGAAAGGCGAAGCTGGTGACGCCGTGGTCAAAGGCGGAGTACTGTCGCAGGGCCGAGGCAACGCCTATGGGTATGGCAAGGCAGTATATCACCAGGGAGACGGCCAGATTCAGATACACAGTGTTTGGGAGCCGCTCCATGATCATCTCCAGCACCGGTCGCCCCCGTACATATGAGTAGCCGAAGTCACCCCGCAGCATGTTGGTCAACCATATCCAGTACTGTACGTGTAGGGGACGGTCCAGACCGTATAGGACCCGTGCTCTGGCCCTCTCCTCTGCCGTGGCGTTGCGTTCTGTCAACAGATCCACGGGGTCTCCCGGGGCCATCTGCATGATGGCAAAGGACACGATGCTGATCCCTATGAGCAGCGGAATCATCTGGAGCAGACGCTTGAATATGTATGACCTCATGCCGGCTCTTCCTCCCGGAATCCCACGGATGGCGGAAGAGGAGGAGGGAACCTCCTCTCCCGCGGGTGACAGGGCTGCTGGTCAGTCGCTTGCTGCCACGGACTCGGTCTCGATATACCATCTCTCCGGATACAGTGAGCCGATGCCGGTCATGACGACGCCCTTGATGTCTCTGTGAACTGCCGCGACCATGTCGCGACTGAACAGGAACACGTACGGCAGTTCCTTGTTGAGGATCTCCTGAATCTCGAAGTAGACCTCCTGCCGCTCTGCCTCGTCCATGGTGGTGCGTCCCAGTTCGAGCAGCTCGTCCACCCTGGGGTTTGAGTATTCGACATCATTGAACCCCACCAGTTGACCGTCTTCGTTGACCCCGGCCGTGGAGTGGAAGGTGATGAAGTCGTCCGGGTCTGTGCTCAGGCTCCAGGAGAGAAGATATGCCTGGAACCGGGCCACATCCAGGTACTGGTTCAGAAGAACCGACCACTCGTAGAACTCGGGCTTGAACTCCACGCCTATGTCGGCCAGATTCTGCTGTGCTATGAGCATCACATCTTCTCTGAGTGTATCGCCCGTGCCCGTTACCACGGTGATGGTCAGCCGCTCGCCATCGGCGTTGGTGCGTATTCCATCGTCGCCTATTTCTGTCCATCCCGCGGTCTCCAGCAGTTCCATTGCCCTGTCCGGATCGTATTCAT
>PWUC01000045.1 GCA_003562655.1 Clostridia bacterium | reverse complement strand
TCGGGGACATCAGGACGGCTGTCTCGTCTGACATCGGCTCCGGAACACCAGAGGCGGCGAGCTGGCAGGGACTGGAGCCGGCGGTGGGATTGATCTGCCCGTCCGCGGAAGAAGGAGTCCCGTTCGCCGGCGTTCAGGTGTACGATTCGGAAGGGAATATCCACTTCGCGTTGAGCAGAGCCCTCTTTCAGCGCCTGCACTGGTGGCTGTGGATCGCCTCCCCCTGGCGGCGGTGACTTCCTGGTGGAAGGCGCCGGGGTCTGCCGACGCGGAACCCGGGGTGATTGCTGAGGCACCGGTCTGCATCCTCTGTTCTGCGGTAGTGGAGAGGAGCACCTGATCAGCAGATTTCCGCCCAGTGCAGACACCGGGGGACCGTGTGTGACGGTGCGGTGCCGGCGGCTTCTTCACTTTGTGAGCAGGTTCGCGATGCCAGGGTCAGTCTCCTGTCATCGGAGCCGGTATGCGAGGAGCCAGCCCTGGCCGAGTGCAGCCGGGCCCATCACCGAGCCTGCACTGGGCCTTTCTGCGCCCCACTTCATCCCTTGCGAACACAGCGTACAGGATTCTCAACTGGTCTGAGACGGGCATCATCTCATCGAAAGCGAGCCGGGATCCCGAGGTGGTCATTGATGACATCCCTGATCTGAACCATCCCCCGGCGCAGCAGGATAAGCTGATGCTGCGACGGGGTGCAGCCCTCCAGCATCTTCTCGATGAGGGCAAACACTCTCGCACACGCGATGGGAGGGTCGCTTCTGAGATATGTGCCAATTATCCGGGGTTTGCCGAACTCAACAATGCCGTGTTCCAGGTGCAGGTAACGCTTCAGATGGATCAGAATGGTGTTGGCGCAGACGGTGGCTGACAGGTCTTCGGGTTCCTGAGTCGGTAGGAATTCCTCCTCGAACCACTTTTCGAAATGCACTGCAGACCTCAGTACATCGGATCTTCCGGGCATGGGCAGCTGTTGCAGGTCGAAGGAACCGTAGACGGGCCTCCCCTGCACCTTGAGCCGGACGATCTCCTCGATCAGCTCCACATCTCTGTACGGGGGAAACAGGTCCGGGGCTTCCAGCGGAAACGGGCCGAAATCCTTCGGTATTGCGTATTTGCTGAGGTACTTCTCATTGAGGCTTCTCAAGGGACTGCTGGGCTCGTCGTGGCTGCCCCAGATGGCGCGGGAGCCATCTTCGACGATCAGGACCGCGTCGATGTCGCTCTGCCCGCTCCGGTAATAGCCTCCGGGCAGAGAGCCGATGGCGACCACGGCGATGAGGGTATCCGGGCCCAGTGCCGCGCACTCCGCGGCGTACCTGGCCAGGATTGCCCACGCGTATTTCTCACCGATCACAGTCACTGCAGGGCCTCCTGCAGCTGAGGTGCGGGCGCCCTCTCATGGCCCCCGGAAGAGGATGGCGGTGATCAACAGCAGGCGGAGGGCCTCCCAGTAGGTGACCTGCCTGATGCCGAAGATTCCGGGTATGGTGATGTTCCAGAGCCACTGAAGCACCGCGACGACGGCAAGAAACAGTCCCAGGATTATCAGCAGGTTGGGTCCAAATATCATGTTGCTCCTCCCTTCTGGGCAGGCGAACGGTTCTGGGGGGTGGGTGACGAGGACGGCCGCGTCCGGTGCCTGCCGCCGTTTTCCTGATCCCCTGATCCTACGACGCAGCAGACGTGCAGCATCGATCCCTCGTGGGGCCGGCCGCCAGCTGGTCATTTTTGAGTCCATCCTCGGTCACTTCTGCACCTCACCGACCAACTCCCGGGCCAGGCATGCGGCACGATCCACGAAGTCGGTGCATTTCATCTTCCTCTCCGCGCTACCGTGGTATGCCCGGCTGTCTTCTTCATTGTCGAAGCGACTCAGGCGGAGCAGCTGGCTGCAGAGAGTACTCCCATGGGCGTCCTCGAAGGAGCTGAGGAACCGGGCCACTAGGGGTCGGAACTCCCTGTAGGATATCAGCGGTTCGGGATCTCTGACTCCCAGGGCCAGGCCCATTCCCATGATTGCTCCGGTCACAGCCCCGCAGGTTTCACCGGTCCCACCGATGCCGCCGCCGAAGCCGCTGGCGCAGGAGACGTGATCCATCGATCCCGTCACCGCCGCCAGTACCGCCTCGGCGCAGTTGTATCCCGCCTGGGTGAACAGATGTCTCTGATCCAATGCACATCACCTCTTTGCAAAGCTCCATCACGATCTATGCCAGATGCAGTCAGGACTTCTACATGTGGATCCCCTGCTCCTGTCGAAACGGAGTCTACAGAGATAGCCGGGTGCAGTGGGGATGGAGGATCCGCCCGGTGCAGGGGCGAAGAATACATTCTGATGAAATCGAGAGTGGAAGGGAGGATGCGATGGCTGAGAATGATTTGTGGCGACTCGTGACCTACTGTGGGCTGTACTGCGGTGCATGTGCCAATCGCGCCCGCATCCCGGACCAGGCGGCGACTCTGAGAGATACCCTGCGAGGTGAGTACTGGCATGGGTTTGGGGAGAACATCTTCCCGGGCTTTGACCGGTTCCTGCAGATCCTGGACGCCCTGGGAGACCCGGACAAGGCCTGCCCGGGATGCAGATCAGGAGGGGGCAACCCCGAGTGTGGAATCAGGCGGTGTTGTGAAGAACGCGAACTCAGGGCATGCATCCGCTGTGAGGACTACCCCTGCGATCCGGTGGAGAGGCTCGGACGCGTCTACCCGGTGCTGCTGGCTGACGGTGAGCGCCTGCGGACCCTCGGCCTTGAGGAATGGATTGAGGAGCAGAGGCTCCGGGTCGAGAGGGGTTTTGTCTACTCGAGCATCCGGTGTGAATAGGCGAGACCCTGCAGGCTCCCGGTTTTGCTGCCGATCCGGGAGGATCGGGAAGAGTTTTGCGGAAGCTATTCAGGTGACCTCCGCGTCATCTCGGCTGCGTCAGGGGGGTTCACGGTGACTTAATGAGCTTACCTGGGAGGGTTACCATGCAGTATCGACGGTTTGGCAGCTGTGACTTCAACGTTTCAACCCTGGGCTTTGGGCTGATGAGGTTGCCGCTTGAGGGTGATGCGCCGGCGGACATCGACGAGGCCGAGAGCACCAGGATGGTGCACAGGGCCATCGAGGGCGGCGTCAACTACCTGGACACCGCCTACGGTTATCACGGTGGAAACAGTGAGCGCTTTGCGGCGAAGGCCCTCAGGGGCGGCCTGCGGGACAGAATCACCCTGGCGACCAAGATGCCGACCTGGCTGATCGAGACCCAGGAGGACTTCGACAGATACCTCAACGAACAGCTGGAGAAGCTCGGGACAGATCGCATTGACGTCTACCTGCTGCACGGCCTGAACAGCAGGCGGTGGAATGACCTGACGGAGCTTGATGTGACGGGTTTTCTGGACCGTGCGCTGCGAGACGGCCGGATCCGACATGCCGGTTTCTCCTTCCACGATGACCTGGAGGTATTCAAGAAAATCGTGGATGCCTATGACTGGGACATGTGCCTGATCCAGTTGAACTTCATGGATCATGAGTACCAGGCGGGAGTGGCCGGGCTGCGGTACGCGGCGGACAGGGGTATGGCCGTGGCCGTGATGGAGCCCCTGCGGGGCGGCAAGCTGGCCGGAGATGTCCCCGATGATGTGCGCGCGCTCTGGGAGACGGCCGCGGTCGACAGAACTCCGGCCGAGTGGGCCCTGCGATGGGTCTGCAATCATCCCGAGGTCAGCGTAGTCCTGAGCGGCATGAGCACCATGGAGCAGCTGGAGGAGAACCTCGAGACGGCCGGGGATGCCCTTCCCGGTTCGTTGACCGAAGAGGAACTGGCCCTGATCGACGAGGTACGGGACATATACCTGTCGCGCATGAAGGTGAACTGTACAGAATGCGGCTACTGCATCCCCTGTCCGTCGGAGGTGGCGATTCCGCGGGTCTTCAGCCTCTACAACGAGGCCTCGATGTATGAGACGGTCGAGGGTGCGGCCCGATCCTACAGCAGGATGCTGGAGAATGAGTCGGGGGCGCCCTCCTGTGTGGAGTGCGGCGAGTGCGAGGAGGCGTGTCCGCAGGACATTCCCATCATTGAAGCCCTGAAGCAGGCCCACGGGTACCTGACCGGTTGAAGATGGGTGGCCCGGCACCGGGCCACCTCTTCGCAGTGGCGCCCGCAGTGCAGGGGCATCTCTGTTTCTACATGTCTCTTGCAGTGCTTGCGGTGTGCAGATGCCCTCATCGAACCGGGAGAGGAAGCTGCCGTGACGCCGAATGCGAGATGATGGACTGGAGGCTCAGATGGTGCGCAGGATCATCGTCATAGATGCCAGGGACAATGTGGCCACCGCGACGGAGGATCTGGAAGCGAAGGACGTGGTGGAGGTCGGGGGAAGGGGCAGACTGGAAGTGCTGCAGGACATCCCCTTCGGCCACAAGCTGGCGCTGTGCTGCATATCGCGGGGCTGCCAGGTCGTCAAGTATGGTGAGGTGATGGGTACTGCCACCCGGGACATTGCCGCCGGCGAGCATGTTCATGTCCACAATGTGGAGAGTACGAGGGGGCGGGGGGACATGAAGGGGAGGTGAGGGGCCCGCTATGATGCCATTGACGGGATACAGAAGGCCCGACGGCAGGGTCGGAATCAGAAACCATGTGCTGGTCATGTCCTCGGTGGTCTGCGCCAACAGGGTGACGGAGATGATCGCCGAACAGGTTCCCGGGGCCGTTCCCGTCCTCCACCAGCACGGCTGCGCCCAGCTGGGCGTCGACCGCGAACAGACATTGAGGGTTCTCACCGGGTTCGGTTCCAGCCCCAATGTGTCCTCTGTCCTCATCGTGGGCCTGGGTTGTGAGGCCGTGCAGGCCTCGGAGGTGGCCGCGGCGATCGCAACCCACCGAAAGCCCACGGAGTATATTGACATCCAGGACTGTGGAGGAACGCTGCGGGCTGCGGCCCGGGGGGCCCACCTTGTGGGTCAGATGGTTGCCGGGGCGGCCGCGATGACCAGGGAGGCCATCGAGTGGTCCGGGATCACCCTGGGCATGGAGTGTGGCGGGTCGGATGCGACATCGGGCCTGGCCGCCAACCCGGCCTGCGGGTTCGCCTCGGACCGGGTTGTCGAGGCGGGAGGCACGGTGATTCTTTCGGAGACGATGGAGCTGGTCGGAGCGGAGCATCTTCTGGCAGAGAGGGCTGAGAGCGAGGAAGTGGCCCGGGATATCTACCGGATTGTGCAGAGGACGGAGGAGGGGGCCATGGCCACCGGCGAGGACATCCGGGGGACTCAGCCCGCTCCCGGCAACATTGAGGGCGGCCTGACCACGATCGAGGAGAAGTCACTGGGGTGCATCTTCAAGGCGGGAACCACCCGGATAAGGGAGGTCGCAGAATACGCCCGTGCCCCCACCCGCAGGGGGCTGGTCATCATGGATACCCCGGGTCAGGACGTCGAATCGGTGACCGGCATGGTGGCCGGCGGGGCCCAGCTCGTCGTCTTTACCACGGGTCGGGGGACCCCCACCGGCTGTCCCATTGCGCCGGTCATAAAGGTGACGGCGAACGGAAGCACGGCCGTCAGGATGGCTGACAACATCGACATCGATTGCTCCGGCATCATCGATGGCACCGATACCGTTGAGGGTGTGGGGAGGAGAATCCTGTCGGAGTGCGAGGCGGTCATCAATGGAAGGCTGACCCGGGCAGAGGCCCTGGGGCACAGGGAGTTTGCCATATACCGGATCGGTCCGTCGCTCTGAGTCACGGGTCAGACCGCTGGGAGGGACGAGGCGGCCTCGATCTGCCAGGTCGTGCCCCGGGATGGGACATCGCCTTCACCGGGTGGAAGGTACACTATCTGCACGATCGCAGATCGGGCTGCACCTCATAGGATGGGGAGCGATCACCCAGCCGCTCTGCGTGTTAGCAGGAGACCCGAGTGCCTGCACGCCGGTGCCGCCAGGCCCGTCACAGATCCACTCCACTCTTCAGGGCGTTCCTGCGCGTGCTGGCGACGAGGTCCAGAGCCAGGTATTCGATTAAACCCAGGCGGGTGAGCCGGTACTCCCCCCTTGCGTCCTGTTTCACCAATGAGGCGTGCTTCAGCTCGCGGAGATGGTGGTACATCTGCCCTCCGGTCTGGCCGGTGGCGTCCTCCAGCTCGGACGTGGTCAGACTCCCGCCGAAGAGGGCCGTCATTAGGGCCACGCGCTGCGGGCTGCAGAAGGGGACCGTGAGCTCGGCCACTTCCTCGGGGATCACCTCATGGTCGCTTCCGGTCCGGATGCTCACCCAGGACTGTTGTTCGCCGTCCGAATGCATGATGCCCGCGAGGACGACTCCCAGCTGGGCACCGTCCCGTTCCAGCTGGTCACGCAGGGGAGCCAGCAGGACCTCGCTTCCGTCGTCCGGCACTGCGTCTGCCCCGTCATCTGCTCGGTCATTTTTCCCTGCCTCTCGGAGCGTGGCAACCTCTCTTTCCAGTTTCTGCAGTCTCTGCAACAGCCGGTCATCCATCTGCGCTCGCCTCCCTATGATATTCTGTAATTACAAAATAGCATATGCCGCCTTCCAGGTCAAGGGTCATGTACTGTGGTCCGGAAATCGTACAGGATCACCCCCGCGGAGAGGCTGTGCTCATGGGTAGCAGGAATCTGGCGAAAGTCGTCGCCTTCACTGTCGCTCGGGGCTGCCCCTCCGGTGACATGTTCCCGCTCATCCCGGGGGCGGGATGAGCTCCGGGCGGGCCCGGGGGATACTCGTGGTCGGGGGCTGTCTCTGGGCCCTGGAGACACTCAACGGGGCGGTCGGTCGGTATGCGACATAGCCCCGCAATTTTTTCTGCATGTTTCGGTCTGGCCTTCGGGGCCGTTCACCTGGTGGAGGCCGTCAGGGCCAGGTGCATGCGGTGATGCTTCCGGCCTGTGCTGATTTCGCCCGGTTTCTCGGACGCTCTGGTCCCGGTTCTCACAGCGGGCAGGGCGCGCCTGCGGCCCGCGGGTAACGGCAGCACCCCGGCTGTGGGATGGCCGGCTGTGGCCCTTGATCCCTGGCTGGCGGTGAGCCAGGCCGGCGTCAGCGATGAACTGCCTCAGGCCTCATCCCCAGACAGGCGGGCGTGGGCCTCTTTCAGCTTCCCTCGAACCTCGAGCTGGTAGGGGCAGATCTTTTCGCATTCGCCGCAGTCGAGGCATGCTTCCACGGTCGTGTCGAGCCCTGCGTACTGCTCCCGAGCCCAGTCCCTGGCGAAGTAGGAGGTGTAGTACCGGTCGAAGCGGAATATTTCGGGAATGTCCAGCCCGGCGGGACAGATTCCGCAGTATCCGCAGCGGCGGCAGAATTCCTTCCCCAGTTTCTCGGCCTCCGCCTCGAGGTGCGCGATGTCGATCTCGGACAGGTCGATCTCCTCGCGACCTGCCGCCGCGTTCTCCTCAACCTGCTCGGGTGAGTCCATTCCCGGGATGGCGGTGGACACCGGATTGGAGAGGACGAAGCGGAGCGCCCGGGGAGGCGACTTCAGCAGCCCGCCGCAGAGGGGTTTCATGACGATGATTCCCATGCGGCGCTCCGCTGCCACGGGGATGTTCTCCCGGAAGAGTGGGTAGTCGATGATGTTCAGCGGCATCTGCACCGTCTCGAACAGGCCCGTCTCCATGGCGGGAATCAGGACCTGGGGGCGGTGCCCCGATACCCCGATGTGGCCGATCTTTCCGGCATCCCGGGCCGCAGTGAGGGCCTCCATGGCGCCGCCGGGTCCGAGCACCTTCTCCAGGTCGCTGCGGTCCGGATCGTGGATCTGGTACAGGTGGATGTGTTCGGTCCGAAGCATCTTGAGGCTGGTCTC
>PWUC01000063.1 GCA_003562655.1 Clostridia bacterium | reverse complement strand
ATCTCTGATACCTGGTTCGGGGTGACGGTCAATGGTGGGCCGACGATGAACTGGTCACCCATGGTGCCCTCGACCATACCCGCTCCCGGGTAGACGACCAGGCCCCTCTTCATACACTCCCGGGTGACCCGTTCTGCAGCAGCCAGCGATGGATGGAAGCACCTCCTCGTGGCCCGGTCCTGCACCAGTTCGACGCCTGCGAACAGTCCCCTGCCCCGAATGTCGCCGACGATCGGGTTTTCCCCGAGGGGCTGAAGCTCCTCGAACAGAAGGCGGCCCATGTCACGGGAGTTTCTCACCAGGTCATGGCTCTCAATGAAATCCAGAACGGCAAGGCCGGCAGCACAGGCCAGGGGGTTTCCGCTGTAGGTGAAGCCGTGGGTGAACTGGCCCGTGCCCGCCACCAGTGCGTCGGCGATGGCATCGCGGAGGGCCACAGCCCCCAGGGGCGCGTATCCTGCACCCATGCCCTTGGCGCAGGCCATGATGTCCGGGACCACGTCCCAGTGATCCATGGCGAAGGTCTGGCCGGTGCGGCCGAAGCCGGTCATGACCTCATCGGCGATGAACAGTACGCCATACCGGTCACAGATCCGGCGAATTTCTCTGAAGTACTCCTCCGGCGGCGGTACGGCTCCGGCGGCGGCGCCGATGATGGGCTCAGCGATGAAGGCAGCCACCGTTTCCGGGCCGCTTTCCACTATGGTCTTCTCGAGGTCCCGGGCGCACCGCAACTCACATTCTGGGTGCGTCAGCCCGAAGGTGCAGCGGTAGCAGTAGGCGGGAGCGATCAGAGGATACTGAACCAACATGGGCTCGTACTTGCGGCGCCGGGGAATGTGTCCGGTGACTGCCAGGGCTCCAAGGGTGCCGCCGTGGTAGGTGTGGAGTCTGGAGATGATCTTGTACCGGGTGGTGTGCGGTCCTTCGCTTTCGAGGAAGAAGGTCCTCGCCAGTTTCATCGCAGATTCCGTGGCCTCGGATCCTCCTGAAACGAAAAAGACGTGGTTCAGATCACCCGGTGCCATCGTCCGGATCCGCTCGGCCAGCTCGATCATGGGGGCGGAGGTGAAGCGGGAGCTGTGGGTGAAGGACAGCGTCCTCGCCTGCTGATAGATGGCCTCCGCAACCTCCTCGACGCCGTGGCCGATGTTTGTGACCATGGCGCCAGAACAGCCGTCGATGTAGGATCTGCCGTCCTGATCATAGAGGTAGATGCCCTCCCCACGGGTGATCACTGGGTAGGAACGGTGCATGTTTCTATGCAGAAGATTGCTGGTCTGAGGAGGTCTGGTGGCCTCAGAGGCGGGCACGCGTGAATCCCCCTTAGCGGGCGGGTGCTCATCGCCCTTTATAGTTTAGAAGGTATTCTTCGCCATATGCCGGTATTCCTTCGGTCCATGGCACTGCGCTTCGGTCTACGCTGCAGGAGACGTCCGACGTCTTGCACCCGGGAGGCCCGGCATGCTGGAAGAGGAGAGGTAGATGGTAGGTTCTCGAAAACTGTAGATGGGCACCTCGCGGCCGGACCCCGGGCTTCGGTTGGGATGCCCCGTTCCCGTCCGTGCCCTGCCGCTGGGAGACACTGGATCTCACAGGGAGGGGGCTTCATTGCAGCGGAGCAGGCCGCGGGTGGCTGTGGCGAACCCCGGGACCGATAGTCCCGGCCCTGAAGGTGAAAAACCACTTCCGTGCCGCCTTTGAACCCCTGGTCAGAAGGACCATCAATGTGGATGCTCCCGGTCTGGCAGGTCGGAACTCAGGGGGCCTCGACTACCGCAGGATCCCCCGACCCATATACTCCCTGGACTGCCGGGGGCGCTATCCCACGGTTTGAGGGAGCAGTTCAGGCTTGCACTGTGAGAAGAGGATCGCATGGCGGATCCCTCCGCCATGCACCGGGTCTAGGAGTTCTTGATGCCCAGTATCTGGCGGGCCTCCGTCGGTGTGGCGACCTCCCGCTGACATTCTCCCGCGATGCGCACGGCCCGCTCCACCAGCTGGCGGTTGGTGGCCAGGACGCCGTAGGAGTAGTATATGTTGTCCTCCAGACCCACCCGCACGTTGTTGCCCAGGGCCGTGGACATCACCGTGACCGGCAGTTGGTGACGGCCGACGCCGATGACGTTGATCAGCACCCCATCAGGAACGCAGCTGTGCATGTGAACGAAGTTCTGGGGTGTGAAGGGCAGTGCGCCCTTGGCTCCGAAGATCAGGTTGAACAGGGGTGGGTCCCTCAGCAGGCCCCGTTCATACATCTCGGCTGCGGCGAATACGTGGCTGAGGTCAAAGCACTCGAGCTCGGGCCGAACATCGTATTCGTTCATGGTCTTCAGCCAGTACTCAATGTCTTCCAGGCTGTTGATAAAGGGTCCCTGGGGGAAGTTGCAGCATCCGCAGTTCAGGCTCATCATGTCGGGACGCAGGTCGACGGACTGTATCCGGGTCTCCCTGGGGACTGGCTTTCGGGCTCCGGTGGAGAACTGGACGATGATGTCGCACCGCTGCCGGATCCCCTCTAGGCATCGCCGGAAATAGTCCGGATCGTGGGACTGCCCCTGATCCTCGCTGCGCGCGTGAATGTGTACCACGGCGGCGCCGGCCTCCCAGCACTGCACCGTGTCCTGTATGACCTCGTCGGGGGTGATCGGCACGTGGGGGGTGTTCTCCCTGGTGGGTACTGAACCGTTGACGGCCGCGGTGATGATCATCTTCTGCACTGGCATCATTTTCCTCCTCTTGAGCCGCCCCATTTAGACATCATTTCGTTCTCCGGTGAGCATTTCCTGCAACTGCAACCCTGGGGTATGCTCAGGGCAAGGGATCGAACATGCTGCCTGCAGGTCTGATGGGGTTCGTGCAGTGCGCCTCTACGTTCCGCCCCTTTCACCCTGCCCCTGATCGGACCGGATCCCTGGCCGGTCCATGGGGCCAGCGGAGGTTCAGGTTATTTCGCCATCCCTGCCCCCAGCCAGTCGGTCTGCACCATGCCGCGGGCGGGAAGATGACAGGGTCCGCAGCGGAGGGAACCTCCGGCCACCAGGGAGCCGGGTCATGTGCGTTGTCGACGGCCATTCTTCCCGCCGGAGGAACCTGACCTTCGGGACATGGACCAGCATATACAGCAGGGCTGGCTTTATCATCAAGACGAGCACACTGAGCATGACCAGGTCCCAGCGGAAGACCTGAACTCCGCATATGGTCAGGTGGCCCAGCCCGGCCCGGAACTCACCCACGATGACCTCGATTGACGTAAGGCCGCGGACCCTTGTCGACGCCATGATGGTGGCTGCGCACGCTGGCTGGGACGACAACCCTGGCCAGGATCTGATTCCTACCGCCGCCAAAGCTCCGGAGGAGCTTGATCCGGTCCGGATCCACAAGGGGTGACCGACCCGGAGGTGGGACGCAGAAGGCCTGCCACCAGCGGCGGGTGAGTCGTTCTCTGATCTGCAGCCCCAGCGCAGTATTTCTTCCCCGGAGAGATGTTTCCCGACGGCGTCTTCTGGGCTCAATCGCGGTGAGGATGTTCACCTAAGACCCTTTCGGACTTCATCATTGCGGTGGGAGCATGCGCTGATCCAGGTCATCCTGCGTCTGCCTCAGCACCCTGGGTCATGTTTGTCCAGACAGGTGGCGGGTGATGGATCGAGCGATCGCCGGAGCCCGTTCGAAGGAGAACACGCCGATCAATGCGGTGACGATTACATAGATTCCTCCCAGGAGGTTGAGCGGGGGTGGAGCCATGGCGGCGATTACCACGGAAAATTCGCCGCGCTGAATCAGTGAGAACCCGGAACGCAGGGCCACACGAGGTGACAGCCCGTACAGCCGCCCTCCCAGCATGCCCACTGCCACCTTGGCCCCCAGGGAGTAGACTATGATCCCCACCAGCATGGCGGGATGGGGGACCGCGCCCCCGATCTCAATGCCGGCGGCGAAATCCAGGAAGAAGAAGGGGAGCAGCAGGTTCCGCAGCGGAAGGATCACCCGGTCCAGATCGTCCGTCCTCCCGGTTTCTGCCATCATCACTCCGGCGAGGAATGCGCCCAGGACCTCGGACAGACCGAGGGCCGTGGCCACTCCCGCCCAGGCCAAGGCCACCCCTGCCGTGAGGAGGACCAGGTAGTCGCGGTCCACGTGACGTTCAACGAATGCCTCCAGGCGAGCAAACCCATGTCTGGCGAAGAGGATGGTTCCCAGGATCATCAGTGCCATGTACAGCACCATGTGCCCGTACTCTCCGGCCCCTGCCTGGGAGCCGGCACTCACGTTGCGAAGGATTGAGATCAGTATGGGGGCTGCTATGTCCTCAAAGACCAGCAGGGCGAGGATGAACTCGGCCTCGGGGTTGGCAAGGCGCTTTCGCTGCTCCAGGAGGCTGAGAGTTATGGATGAGCTGCTGGCGTAGGCTATGCCTCCCATGAAAACTGCGAAGGTGGCATCGTAGCCCAACAGCAGTAGCAGGCCGGTCACTCCCCCCATGCTCAGGACAAGGTCCAACAGCCCTCCCGTCAGGACGCGCCTTGCAGTTGCGACCATCTTGCCCACGGGGAAGTGGAGGCCCAGGAGGAAGAAAAGCAGCACGATGCCCACCTCCGCAAGGAAGTGGACCGCCTCGTTTCCCGCGATGATGTGGCGCATGAGGAGGCCGAGGGCCATGTACGAAATGATGGTGGGCAGACCCAGCTTGTTCAGGGATAGGCTGGTGCCCCCCAGGATCAGAAGACTCACCCCGGCCAGAAGGAGAGGCGGCAGGCTCATTTGCTGCCTCCGGAGCGGCAGAGATGCTCCAGGTTCTCCACCTGGCCTGCATCCCCAATTACCATCAGCATGTCTCCTGCCTGTATTTCGGTGTCGGGGTCAGGTGCCCCCGAGAGTTCTTCTCCTCGGCTGATCCCGATGATGGTTGTTCCAGTTTTCTTGCGCACCTCGAAATCGGCGATGGTTCCTCCAGCAATGGGTGAGTCCTCGTCCACGCGGATCCAGTGGATCCGGACCGTGCCATGGGCCATCTGTATCTTCCGTTCGTCCACGGGCTGAAAATCTGCACCCAGCAGCACAGCTCCCAGCTTTCGGGCCTCTTCATCGCTCATCGTGGCCGTGGCCAGGGGCTCATCATCATCGCGGTCGGCGAACAGGAAGATCTCTCGCTCCCCGCTGTGATGGATGATAAGGACCAGATGGGCCTCCTGCAACTGTATGGAGTATCTCTTGCCGATTCCGGGCAGATCGGACGATGTCAGTACGGTCATGACTCTCCTCCCTTGGCGGACTGCAGTCGAATGGACGCAGGACACAGGATGCCGATGAATCCTTGCCCCACCAGTCTACCAGTACTCACCTTTTCGATGCCATGGCGCCCGATCCCTTTCCTTGCCGGGCAGGATTTGCCCCGGTGGACAGCAAAGGTAGCAGGAGATGGGTCGGGCCAGCTGATGGAGACCGGATGTGCAGGGGGAGGCGGCAGTCTGTTCAGCCGGCACGGGTGAGGATCCCTGCCGGGGGTGGCGTCGAACGGGCAATGGGGCCAAGCTGCCCCGATGCAGTGGCCCACTCCCGCGGCGGTGAGGTCCGCTGCAGACTGGACAGCTGGGAGAGTGTTCCGGGATCCGCGATTGGGAGGTGTGATGCCGACGATGAGGTGGTCCTTTTTCGATCTACCCAAGTGCGAGGTGCTCTGGGAAGACCGTCTCCTGACCCTTGATGGTTGGAACACGCAGTTTGCCTGGGGTCGTCAGCATGATCAGCGGGTAAGGCGGTGGCTGGAGGAGACATCAGTGACGGCCCGGGGAGAGAGGGAGGCGCGGGCAGAGCTGATGGCAGTACTGCCGTCCTTTCTGCGGGAGGTTGACTCCGAGGATGCCATGATGGATTTCCTACGGGGAGCCTACCACCAGGATCCGTCCTCAACCCTGTTGGGACGTGGTCGTGGGTTGTCCGGCATGAGTAGGGACATGGATCCGTGGATGCGAACCCGGAGAGTGACCCGGAGGCAGGGTACTCCCGTGAGCTCAGAGGAAATCGATGACGCGGCCATCGGTCTGAAACAGGTGCTGTTGCGCATGTACCGTGGACTGCTCCGGTTCTTTGGCGGCAGAGGCTGATCTGACCATCGAGGCGGTCGCCGGAGCTCGGCTGAAGACACGGGACGAGATGGAAGGGGTATCATCGACCATCCTGGATGTGTGAAGCGAGCCATGTGAGGGAGGGCTTCTGCCGTGACCATGATGCATCCCGAAAAAGATTTTGCCGTACAGTGGATCGATGACAATGCGGGCCGGCTGTCGGATTTTGACCTGAGGATCTGGGAACATGCCGAACCGGCCTGGCGGGAATACCGATCAGCGAGAGACTACTGCAGCCTGCTCCGGGACGAGGGATTCAGCGTGCAAGAGGCTTCCGGTGACATGCCCACCGCCTTCACCGCAACCTTCGGCGAGGGCCCTCCCGTCCTCGGCACCTATGCCGAATACGACGCGGTTCCGGGCAATTCACAGCAGGCGGTTCCCTACAGGGCTCCGAGGGAGGGCCTGCACCCGTGGGCTCCCGGGCACACAGATCCGCACTCCATGCTCGGTGTGGCTGCCCTCGGTGGGGCCCTTGCAGCGAAGGCGGCCATGCAAAAATACGGGCTGAAGGGCACGCTGGTGTTTTTTGGCGAGCCAGCAGAGAAGGTTTGTGGATCCAAGCCGGTCCATGCGGCCAGGGGTTACTACGACGGTTTTGATGCCTTCATTGCTTACCATCCTCACGTCAACAACACCGTGGTGTGGGACACGCACTGCGGTTCGTACTGGAGTGCTGTGTTCACCTTCGAGTGCCACGAGCCGGAGACGTGGGTTGAGGCAGATCTCATTCCGGGGCCAGGCAGTTCCCACGCTGCGGCCCGCTGCCCGGGCGCCATCGATGCCCTTTCGTTGATGTACACCGCGACCAAGCACACCAAGGAGGCCATGTTCCCCCATACGGGAACCTGGACCCTCAATGAGTTCATCATGGTGGGGGGAGATGCCACCTCAGACAACCTGCCACCCAGGCTCAGCCAGATCCAGTACTCCTGGCGTTCACCCAACCTGAAGCTACAGGAGCAGATCTACCGGGTGCTGGCAAACAACGCCCGGCAGGCCGCCGCGGCGACGGGCTGCCGGGCGACGGTTCGATGGGTCACCAGGACCCGCGTTGGCCTGCCAAACCGGGCCCTGGCGGACCTGACGTATCGCAACCTGGAGCGGGTGGGGCCGCCCAGCTATGAGGAAAAAGCCCTGGTCTTTGCGCGGAAGATCCAGGAGAATCTCGGCCTGCCCTCCATGGAGCGACCCCTGCTGGAGGCCCACGAGAGTCTGATCAGTCCCCGCGAACATGAGGCCCGGATTCGCAGCCTGCTGCCCTCGTGGCAGAAGAACTTCACCTCTGACGACTACGTGGAGTACACGTGGCACGCTCCCACGGTGAGACTGCTCACCGCCCGTCCACGGCTCAAACCTCCCCACGGGGGCTACCAGTATCCCGCCTGGGCCCACAATGCCCTCGGCGGGCGACCTGAGTTGATCGACCCGGGGATGTTCGTTGCCGGAAAGACCATCGCCTGCACCCTGCTGGATCTTTTCACTACGCCGGAGGAGATCGAGCGGGCCCGGTCAGAGTTCGAGCACAGGACGGGAGGAGGCGTCGGAGGATCGGACTGGGTGGCGCCGCTGCTGCCCGCCGACTTCCCACCCCCGGTGGAGCTGCGCTGGCCTGAGTATGTGCAGACCGACCGTGGAGAACAGTGGTGGATTCCGGCACCTATCCCGGGGGCCGTCGAGGAGCTGTGATTATGTGTCGTCGGTCTCATGGGCGCATTCAGCAGGGGACATGCGGCCGCAGGTTGCCTGGCTTGCAGGGGCATCTGCCGGTCCTTCGCCCAGGTAGAGCTT
>PWUC01000048.1 GCA_003562655.1 Clostridia bacterium | reverse complement strand
GCATGCGCGGACCTCACACCACGCACAAATTGACATGACGTCACCTCCCGGTTGCATTGATACTGCAATTGGCCATGCAGGGGCTCCTCTCCTGCCTGGTGGATGCATTGCACATGGTCCAGCGGTGCAGGTTAAAGAGGGAAAGGGGGGGAGGACGTGCATGAATTTGACGTCAGAAAGAAGGTTTCCATCGTCACCGGGGCGTCCAGCGGCCTCGGTGTGCAGTTTGCCCGGGCCCTGGGGCGGAATGGAGCAGTGGTAGCCCTCGCAGCCAGGCGGGAACAGAGGCTCAGGCAGGTGAGAAAGGACCTTGAGGACATGGGGGTGTCGTGTCATCATTATCCCACCGATGTGACCGATGAAGAGCAGGTCCGTGAGACGGTGAGGAGGGTCACGGGGGATTTTGGCCGGGTCGACATCCTGGTCAACAACGCCGGTGTGGCCACCGTCGAGCCCACGGAGGAGCACTCGATGGCCAGTTGGAACAGCATCATATCCACCAATCTGACGGGGGTGTTCTTGTTCACCAGGTACGCGGGCCTGGGCATGATTGAGCAGGGCTATGGCAAGATCATCAACATATCGTCGATGTATGGGGCGCTGGGAAATATGTACATGCCATCCTCCAGCTATCACGCTTCCAAGGGCGCAGTGAACACCTTCAGCCGGGCTGTTGCCGCAGAGTGGGCCCGCTACAACATCACCGTTAACGCCATTGCCCCGGGCTTTTTCTTTTCCGAGATGACCGACGAGGTGCTGGATCTTCCCGAGTTCGAGCGTTTCATGCGACATCACTGTCCCATGCAGAGGATCGGCCGGGAGGGGGAGCTGGATGGAGCCCTGCTTCTTCTGGCCTCCGACGCATCCAGCTACATCACGGGCCAGGTCCTGTATGTGGACGGGGGCTGGTTCTCGGTCTAGGTGCCTCCGGTGACCTAGCGGAAGAGGTTCTCCTCCAGGGCGTCTGTGCAGTTGATCCGCACGGCGCTCCGGTTGAAGTCAATGAGCCCTTCCTCCTTCATATTTCCCAGCTCCCGAGAGAGGGAGGGCCGGGGGATTCCCAGCTCCTCGGCCATTTCCCTGCGCGAAAGGGTCAGCCTCAGCTGCAGGCTCTTCTGCTTCCGGTGTTCATCCAGAAGAAATCCGGCCACCTTCTGTCTGATGGTCCGGTAGGACAGGTTCTCTACCTTGCGGTTCAGCATCAGGATCTTATCAGAGAGCAGACCGAGAAAATTCTCCATGAACTGGGGCTGGGCACTGCACATATGGACGATTTCGCCGGCCCTTATGAACATGATCGCCACATCCCGGGCCGACGCGGTAATCGTGGCCGGGTATTGTCTCTGGTGCGAGAAGATTGTGACCTCACCAAACACGGATCCGCATGACAACCGGTCCATGGTCAGGATGCTTCCCGATCCATAGATCTTCTGTACCTGCACCTCTCCGGTGAGGACGATGCCCAGGTGCGAGCAGGGGGCTCCCTCGATTGCCACTGTCTGTCCTCTGTCGAAGGTGGCAATTCTGTACTGGAGATTTTCAAGGAGATGGTGTAGGTCCCCATCGTCGTAGTTTCGAAACAGTCTTGAGTTCCGCAGGTGGGTGCGAAGGTGTCGCATTTGCCTAAACCTCCCCAGAACTTCTGCGACCCGTACCATATGTTACCGAAGGTCTCGCCTTCCTCCTGTACAATTATAGCGTAATGCGAGGTGAGAGGAGGAGATGGTCATGAAGCGCAGGATCGTTAACATCGATGAGCAGAGATGCAACGGCTGTGGTCTGTGCATCGACGCCTGTCACGAGCGCGCCATCGAGCTGGTTGACGGCGTGGCGCGGCTGGTCAGTGATCGGTACTGTGATGGACTGGGCGATTGCCTGCCAGTATGTCCGACGGGTGCGATCGAGATCACCGAGCGCGAGGCGGCCCCCTTCGACGAGGAGGCGGTTCAGCAGCGGATGGGGGAGGCCCGGACACAGGTGTCGAGGGGATGCCCGACAGCAGGGGGACACCCGAGGCGGCACTGGCCCGTACAGCTGGCCCTGGTCAATCCCGAGGCCAGTTTCCTCAGGGGCTCGCACCTTTTGGTGGCCGCCGATTGCGCTGCCTATGTCCACGCCGCCTTTCACCGGGAGTTCATGGAAGGCTGCGTCACCGTCATCGGTTGTCCCAAGCTGGATGACCGCAGCGACATGTACGTGGCAAAGCTGGCTTCGATGCTGAAGGGCCGGGATCTTCGCGGCATTACCGTCGTCAGGATGGAGGTGTCCTGCTGCTCCGGGCTGGCACACCTGGTCAGGGAGGCGATGCTGGATTCAGAAGTTATCGTGCCCTACAGCGAGATTGTGCTGGGTCTCGACGGCGAGATCCTCAGGGCATGAAAGCGGTGAGATGATCCTTGAGCGCGTGGTGGATGATGAGAATGTGGGCATCAACCCACACTGTGCTACCCCGGGGTGAGGCGGTGAAGGAGGGATGCGCCAGCTCCAATGCATACCTCCTGATTTTCAGGGGCGTGATTGCTCTGGAACTGCAGGGCGAGGTCGGCGAGTGGGAGGCAGCGACCATCATGAGCATCTCTTTTGGCGCCCGGATGAGGATCGTCGACGCTGCATAGGGCGTGTCAGAGTTTTTCGTGGTCAGCGTTTCAAATGCCAGCGACATCAACAATTGAGCTTTAGGAGGGTTTAGTGTGCCAGAGATGTTTTGCTACCAGTGTGAGCAGACCGCGGGAGGCAGGGGTTGCACTCGAATGGGGGTCTGCGGCAAGGATCCCGAGGTTGCGGCCCTGCAGGATTTACTGATTCATCAGCTCCAGGGGATCGGCTACTGCGGACAGAAGGTTCTGGAGGGTGATTCGGATATCGATGAGGGCGTCAACCGTTTCGTCCAGGAGGCCCTCTTCTCCACCGTAACCAATGTCGACTTCGACTCCGGACGTTTCGAGGTTTTGCTCAGAGAATCGGCCGAGGTGAAAGAGGGGCTGATGAGTCTGCTGCCTGCGGTTCCCTGTGGTGGGCCTGCAGCTGCGAGCTACCGCCTGCTCCGGACCCTGGAGGAGATGGTGGCAGCCGGTCGAACCGCAGGAGCTGCCGCGGAGACGGACCTGCCCGAGGACATCCGTTCGCTGCGGGCGACGCTGCTGTATGGTCTCAAGGGCATGGCGGCCTATGCTCATCACGCCAGGATTCTCGGATACACAGATGCCGGAGTCGACGGGTTCTTCTACCGGGGTCTGGCTGCCACCGTCTGTGATGCGCTGACCCGGGAGGATCTGCTGGGTCTGCTGATGGAGCTCGGAGAGGTCAACCTCGAGTGCATGCAGATGCTGGATCGGGCCAACACTGAAACCTTCGGACACCCCGAGCCGACTGAGGTTTTGGTCACTGGGAAGAAGGGTCCCTTCATCGTGGTCTCCGGTCACGATCTGAAGGACCTGAAGGATTTGCTTGAGCAGACCGAGGGCACCGGGGTCAGCATCTACACTCACGGCGAGATGCTCCCCGCCCAGGCGTACCCGGAGCTGAAAAGGTACGATCACCTCGTCGGCAACTATGGGGGCGCCTGGCAGGATCAGCAGAGGGACTTCGACGGCCTGCCGGGATGCATATTGATGACCACCAACTGCATCCAGAGGCCCCGCAGATCGTACCGGGATCGGATATTTACCACGGGTCCGGTGGGGTGGCCTGGTCTTGAGCACATTCCCGAGGAGGACGGCAGCAAAGACTTCACCCCGGTCATTGAAAGGGCTGTGGAGCTCGGCGGTTGGGCGGAGGATGCTGAGGAGAGGCGCATCACTGTCGGCTTCGGCCGAAAGGCCACCCTGAGTCAGGCGGGAGCCATTGTTGAGGCGGTCAGGTCGGGTGACATCAGCCACTTCTTCCTCATAGGCGGCTGTGACGGCGCCAGGCCCGGGCGCAACTACTACACTGAGTTTGCCGAAAAGGTGCCCCGGGACGCCGTGATACTGACCCTGGCCTGCGGCAAGTACAGGTTCAATGACGAGGACTTCGGCAATATAGGGGGCCTGCCCAGGCTGCTGGACGTGGGGCAGTGCAACGATGCCTACTCCGCGATCGAGATTGCCACTGCCCTGGCCGAAGCCTTTGACTGTGACGTGAACGAACTGCCGCTGTCAATGATTCTGTCCTGGTACGAACAGAAGGCGGTGTGCATTCTGCTGTCGCTGCTGTCGCTGGGCGTCAAGGGGATTCGCCTCGGTCCGACGCTGCCCGCCTTTATGTCTCCTGCAGTCCTACAGGTGTTGAGCGAGAACTTCGATCTTGCACCTACATCCGATGCCGAGGCCGACCTCAAGGAGATCCTCGGCTGACTCGGCTACTCCGACGGGGGTGTGGCGTGGTGCCGCATCCCCTCACCAACCGCGTCGGGCGGGTGAGTTCAATTGAGGGCTGCGGGCCGAAAACCGCCTGTGACCGGGGTCGGTGGGCTGCCCCGCTCCCCGGTTGGTTGACGCTTCGGTGTGTGGGGCCCCTCCTTTGGGAACACCGGTTCGTAGCTGCCGATGCGGCGAGCAGAGGCAGGGCCACCTCATACCCGGTTATCATCGACCCTAATCGCTACATGAAGGTGAGGTCGCTGATGTGTACATGCCGGGGGATGTCCGGGCGCGGTTCGCCTTCCTGGGCACTCCCTGCCTCGACGAGGATCATGATCCCCATGTGACCCGTGTGGCGACGGGATGCTCCGGAGGGCGAAGCGACTCAGTGGAGCAACAGGCCAATCCGGCGAAGCAGCCCGCGGGAGAGGCCCATTATGATGTCGGAAGATCGATAGTGGGCTGGGAGAACAGGATGCGGGAGTCATCCACTGGATGAGGACGGCAGGGAGAGGCTGAGGTGCAGTGTGCTCGCATGGGAGTTGTCCTCAGGAAGGGGTTCACTGAGAGGTCCGGGATGCCCTCCCGGCCGATGAAGTTAGGCGCGATTCTGTTGCGGGCCTCACCTACTGAAGCTTGACGCACACCCTCACACATAGCTACTTGACGCCCTCTCCATGGGCTGATATTCTCACATTGTTCTAGTCTAGGGTCATCTCCCGATGAAACTGAAAGGAGCAGCATCATGACGTTGAGGGGATGGTCAGCTCTCGCATGCGAGGGGTGGTTGGATTGCGTCACGGGCGCTCCGCAAATGTGTACTGGGTTCTTCGCTGCTACGCAGATGTGAAAAGGTATGTCAATGGGCGGGTTGAGGACCAGGGACTGCCGGTGATGATGGTGCTTGCCGTGATGATCGGAATGGTTGGTGGTCTCGGAGCGGTAGGTTTCCACTACCTCATCAAAACCATGAAGAGCATTTTCTACTCCCCCACGACAGCGGAGACCTTCATGGACGTGGTTCTGGCGCTTCCCTGGTATCATCGTCTTCTGGCTCCTGCCCTCGGAGGCCTCATCATTGGCCCGCTCATTCACTATGTGGTTCAGGAGGCTCGCGGCCACGGGGTGCCCGAAGTCATGGAGTCCGTTGCCTTAAGGGGCGGCCGGATTCGTTTTCGGGTAGCGCCCCTGAAGGCGCTCATATCCGCTATCTGTATCGGCTCTGGAGGGTCTGCCGGGCGAGAGGGCCCGATCGTGCAGATTGGTGCCTCCTTCGGTTCCTCGGTGGGGCAGTTTCTCCAGATGAGCCCCGAGAAAATCAAGACATTGCTCTGCGCTGGGGCTGCAGCGGGAGTCGGTGGAACCTTCAACGCGCCCCTGGCTGGAGTGATATTTGGCCTCGAAGTGTTTCTCAGAGAGATGAAGTTCAGAAGCCTATGCCCGATTTTGCTTTCTGCTGTGGTGGGCACCAAACTCGCCAACTCGATTCTTGGTCGCACCGGCTCCATCTTTGACATACCCGCGCACACGATGACCGGCTGGGTGGAGCTATTTCCGTATGTGGGGCTGGGGCTGGCAGCGGCGGCCGTGGCGTTATTGTATGAAAATTCCCTGTATTCGTTGGAACATCTGTTCGAGAAGTTCACCTCGCTGCCGAGGTCTGTCAAACCGGCGTTGGGTGGACTGCTGCTGGGAACCCTGGCCCTGTGGACTCCGCAGATCATGGCCACCGGCTATCCGGTCATGGAGAGTGTTCTACACGACAGATTGCCCCTCCAGACAGTTTTCCTGTTCATGGTGGCCAAGATCGTGGCAACCTGCCTGACACTGGGCAGCGGGGGCTCTGGCGGGATTTTTGCCCCGTCGCTTTTCATAGGCTCCATGATGGGCAGCGCCTACGGCAAGCTGGTGCACTCGTGGCTGCCCGGTATCGTTGCCGGCCCGGCTCCGTATGCCATGGTGGGCATGGGAGCTGTGTTTGCCGGCGTCAGTCATGCTCCCGTTGCCTCCGTCATGCTCCTGTTTGAGATGACCCGCGACCCCCTGAGCATGCTCCCACTGATCCTCGCCTGCACCGTCAGTTCTGTTGCTACCCGGTTCTACCAGAAGAGAAACATCTACACCACCAAACTGCTCAACAGGGGGGTGGATATTGAGGCCATCCTCGAGGAAGCCGACAGGGCGGCAAAGAACGTCCTGGACGGCGTCAAGGTGCGCGAGGCCATGAATACCGAGGTGCTCGCGGTGTCGGAAAAGGCGACTGTCAGGGAACTCAGGGAGAGGTTCAGGGAGATGTCCTACGAGCATTTGCCAGTGGTCCGGGAGGAATCCGGCGAGCTGGTGGGAATTCTGAGCTCCTGTTGCATCCTGCGTCACTGGGACCCGGAGCAGGAAGAGTCCGTTGTTGCGGGCGAGATCGCATCCTCTCTGTCGGTCAGGCTCAGCGAAAGCGATGAGCTGGCCAAGGCTCTCGAGGCGTCTGAAGGGATGGATCTGATTCCGGTGTTTTCTGACGATGACTGCAGCAAGCTGGTTGGAGTTCTCAGCCGCAAGGATGTGTTCCACAGATTCTACCAGGGTGTTGCCAGGGATAGTAGAGCAGCGGATTGACGACCTGAAAGGAGTGAGCCGGCAGACCTCCACAGATCTTGAGGTCTCCTCATCTCTCAAAGGGCAAACCCCCGTCTGTCCTGACAGACGGGGGTTTGCGTCTCCTTCGTTGTCGACCCGCGCAGCAGATGTCATATTACGATGCCATTTGGATCCTGATAGCCCCTTCAGGGCTCGATCAAGTCCGGTGCCATGGGCTATTTGTCCTCCCAAAAACCCCAAAATGTACCCATGAACCGCGGAACTCGGGTGTTTTGGGGCCGATTAGTGTCACCAATCCCCCGGGCAGAGACCCGAAAGCGAGAGGTGTCAGAAGTGCGGATGGGGATTGCCGGACTGCTTTGCCGGGCGAAGGGCAATGGAGAGAAACAGGTCCAGGGCCCCACCTTGTTGATGAATCCCGAACAGAGCGCCACCAGCGTCGTGAGGATCGCCAACTGTGGGAATGGATACTCCCACCCCGGAGCTCAGGCGGGTCAGGCTGTTCACCACGCCGGAGCGCAACAGCCCCTGGCTGATGATCAGGACTGTCCCCGCGGTCACGACGGCCGGCCGGCCGAACCCGGCAAACAGGACGTTGGCCTTCGACAGGTCGGTGACAGTGACGATGATCAGGCCCAAAACTGCCGCCGGACAATACCGCCGTCTTCCCCAAACGAACACACGGACCATGGCCGCCGGGATGATGAGGATCACCATGTGCTCCCAGGTCAATGATGTCTCCTGCGTGCGTCTCGCGAGTGAATGGAGCGGCAGAGGCCGCCAGAGAGCGGCGCCCGGCCGGAACGTCGGATCATGTCGTTTCCCGGGCGCGACAGCGAGTGGATCCATGACTGCTCGCCAGCGAGGGGCACCAACCATCGGGCCGCCCCCCGGCCCAGCCCCCGGGACCCTCAGCGCACTCTCAGGTTCTTTGCGTCGTCCACGGAGAACATCATCGGGTGACAGATGTCGGTGAAGCAGTTCAGGGTCACATAGCACATGCTGACACACCGACTCGCATTCCCACCGACG
>PWUC01000238.1 GCA_003562655.1 Clostridia bacterium | reverse complement strand
CCGTTGACAGGTCTCTTCCCAGATGCTACCTGGTCGCTGCGGCCTGCGGTGAAACCCCTGTCGTGTTCTCTTCAGGAGCAGACTCACTTGAAGGGGGGTGAGCTCGTGAAGTTCAGCAGTCCGATCATAATACTGATGCTCAAGTACATCCGCCGGCAGGACGCAGAACGGCTGGACGATCTCCTCTCGGAGATGCACCGTTTTGACGTCAGGCGATGCCTGAGCCGTCTTGAGCCCCCCGTCAGAGTGGAGCTGTTCCGCCTACTGGACGCCCAGATCCTGAGTGACATCATCAGTGATATGGATGAGGATGAGCAGATCGAGGCCTTTTCCGCCATGACGGATGAGAAGAGCCGGAGCGTTCTCAACGAGATGCCCATTGATGACGTGGTGGACCTGCTGGGGACGATGAGTGATGACGAGGTTCGCGATATCCTGCCCCAGCTTGAGGACCGGGAGCAGATTGTCCGGCTCCTGGCCTTCGACCTGGACAGTGCCGCCGGGTTGATGACCACTGAGTTCATCAGCATAGATCAGTCCCTGACGGTTCAGGAGGCGATAGAGGTCATACAGAGGCGGGCCGACGATGCAGAGACCATCTACTACGTATACGTGACGGATGATGACAGCCGGCCCGTGGGGGTGATGTCACTGCGCGAGATCCTTGCCGCCGGCTGGGATGAGCCGGTCAGCGGTGTGATGAAGGAGAACGTGGTGGCGGTGGAGGAGGCCGTTGACCAGGAAGAGGTCGCTCACATCATCGCCAAGTATGATCTCCTCGCGGTTCCGGTCGTCAATGCTGACGGGAAGCTTTCGGGGATCATAACCGTCGACGACATTGTCGATGTCATCGAGGAGGAGTCCACCGAAGACCTCTTCAAGATGGCCGGTCTCCTCGAACGGGGCGAGGACAGCGATGAATATCGCAGTGCGCGCCTGATCCATTCCAATCTGGCCACGATCATACGCATCCGCCTCCCCTGGCTGGTTCTTGCCCTGGTCGGAGGCATGATCGCCGGAGGGGTCATCGGCGCCTTTGAGAAGGTCCTGGAGACCGTTGTTGCACTGGCCTTTTTCATCCCGGTGATCATGGACATGGGGGGGAATGTCGGTACCCAGTCATCGACCATTTTCGTTCGAGGCTTCGCCCTGGGACACGTGGACAGAGAGAGATTCTTTCCCTATTTCTTCAGTGAGTTGAGAGTGGGCCTTTCCCTGGGGGCGATCAGCGGGTTTCTCGTTGCGTTGATGGCCTATGCCTGGCAGCGAAACGCCGCCCTCAGTCTGGTCGTCTCCATATCCATGGCCCTGACAGTGCTCCTGGCCACCATCGTGGGCTTCGCCATACCGTGGGTGTTGGCAAAGTTGAACTGGGATCCGGCTGCGGGTTCGGACCCCCTGATCACGACGATCAAGGATGTGACCGGGCTTCTCATCTACTTCAGCCTGGCCAGGGTCCTCATGCAGCACCTCTAGCTCCCTCGTGGCCCGGCCAGGGCCCCTCCGGGTCCGGCGTTCACAGGGGAGGATCGCCCGTGGGGATGTCCCCGTGGTGGAGGACCTGCGCCCACCGGCACAGGGGCCGTTGGGGCGGCGAGCCGGCCTGGATGGATGGCCGGGAGAATAGCAATGGCACAGGTGGTGCATCCTCATCCATGGGGTGGGAAGTTTGCTAGAAGGTCCAGCTGTCGTATTCCGTGGGGTCATAGCATTTCTGACGTTGTTGATTCTGGCCCGCATCCTGGGCAAGACACAAATCAGTCAACTCACCTACTTCGAATACATCGTGGGAATCACGGTGGGCTCGATCACGGCCTCGATGACGGTGGATTTGAACATCCGGCCCCTCTCGGGCTGGATCGGCCTGGTCACGTGGATCGTCCTCGCCGCAGTCCTGGAGTACGTGACGATCAAATGGCGTTGGGCGGCGAAGATCCTCAAGGGCGAACCGACTGTCGTGGTGGCCGAGGGACAGATACTCGAAAACAACCTCAGGATCATGCGCTACGAGATCGATGACATCCTCGGTCTTTGCCGCAATAAGGGGGTATTCGATGTATCCGACCTCAAGGTGGCGATCCTTGAGACCAACGGAGATCTCTCCATACAGAAGTGGCCCGATCTGCGACCCCTGACTCCTCGGGACATCGGCATGGCCAAGGGAGCGGAGCAGCTCGCCACCGAGCTCATCTACGAGGGAGAGATCATGGAGCACAACCTGCACATGCTGCGCCTGGACCGTGATTGGCTGGAGACGCAGCTGAGCACAAGGGACCTGAGCATGGAAGAGGTGGCCTTCGCCGCCCTTGACTCCGAGGGCAAGCTGTATGTGGATCTGTACCGGGACCGTTTCACCATACCGATCGACATCAGCGACTACAAGGGGCCGGGCTGAGCGGTGCGGGGGGTCGACCTGGGATGGAGGAACTGGCTGCTTTACATCGGGGTCATCCTGGTGCTGGTTCTCTTTTACGTCTCCCTGAGCACAGTGCCCTGGATCAAGCGGCCCCTGGGACACGGGGAGGATGTCGAGGGGTACCTGGACGATCTGGCCAGGATGATCGGTGAGGATGAATGGGAGCAGGCCAGGGAGCGCCTGCCGGAGCTGGAGAAGGCCTGGGCCCGGGTCAGCTCGCGGCTGCAGCTGGTCCTGGAGAGAGACGAGGTGAACCGCTTCTCTGCGGGGATGGTAAGGTTGAATGTTGCTGTCGAGCAGAAAGACGCGATCAGGGCCCTGACGGAGATCGCGGAGATCAAGCAGGTGTGGCAGGAAATGGGAAGGTAGTGCGGGGGAGAATTGGCGATTGACGACTCCAGACCATCCCAATAGAATATACGTGGGCACCCGGTTCAGTTGCCTCCGCGCAACTGGACCTTTTGCTTTGCAGCTTCCGGATGGTGCTTCCCGTCACATGTGGACCGTTTCACCTCACTGACAGTCCTTCGACAGGAGGGTGGATCTGTGGCCAAGTTCATTTTCGTAACCGGCGGTGTGGTTTCGGGGTTGGGGAAAGGCATCACCGCGGCCTCCGTGGGACGTCTGCTGAAGAGCCGTGGACTCAAGGTGGCGATCATGAAGCTGGACCCGTACATAAATGTCGACCCCGGCACCATGAGCCCCATGCAGCACGGAGAGGTATTTGTGACGAATGACGGTGCAGAGACTGACCTGGATCTGGGTCACTATGAACGCTTCATCAATGTGGATTTGAGTCAGGACAATAATGTAACGACGGGCGGCATATATTCCAGTGTCATCGATAGGGAGCGCCGGGGCGAGTATCTCGGCAGGACCGTTCAGGTCATCCCCCACATCACCAATGAGATCAAGGCGCGCATCGAGAGGGTTGCCCGCAATTCTGGGGCCGATGTGGTCATTGCAGAGATAGGAGGTACCGTCGGCGACATCGAAAGCCTTCCCTTTCTGGAGGCGATCCGGCAGATGAAGGCAGATATAGGTCGCCGCGGCGTCATGTACATCCACCTCACTCTGATCCCCTATATTGAGGCCGCCGGCGAACAGAAGACGAAACCAACCCAGCATTCTGTGGCCTCCCTGAGGGGAATCGGGATCACCCCCGATGTAATTGTCTGCCGCTGCAGCCGGCCTCTCACGGAGGAGGTTGTGACCAAGCTGGCCCTGTTTTGCGACGTATCCACGAATGCCGTCATCGAGAATCTGGACCTGGATACCATCTACGAGGTCCCGCTGGTGCTCGAGGACCAGGGGTTGGGTGAGCTGGTCATCGACCACTTCGGGTTGCAGACCAGAGGGCGGGACCTGGCCGGGTGGCGAGAGGTCGTGCGCCGCTACCGGAATCCCGAGGCCGAGATCCGGGTGGCCGTCGTGGGCAAGTACGTGGACCTACCCGATGCCTATATGTCTGTAGTGGAGGCCCTGGTCCACGCGGGGATCCACCATCAGGTCAGGGTAGAGTTGAAGTGGGTGAACGCTGAAGAACTGGAAACTGACGGGGGGGACAGGGCTGCAGCTCATCTATGCGATGTGGACGCGGTGATTGTGCCCGGGGGGTTCGGCGACAGGGGCATCGAGGGGATGATTGAGGCCGTAACCTATGCCAGAGAACAGGGAATTCCCTTCCTGGGTATCTGTCTCGGACTGCAGTGTGCAGTGGTGGAGTTCGCTCGGAATGTGCTGGGCCTGGAGGGTGCCAACAGTGTGGAATTTGAGCGTGATACCCCCCACCCCGTGATCGACCTCATGCCCGAGCAGAAGGAGATCGATCATATGGGCGGGACCATGCGCCTGGGAGCATATCCCTGCGCTGTTCGGGAGAACACCCTGGCCTCCCTCGCCTACGGCGTGCCCATGATCGAAGAACGGCACCGTCACCGATTTGAGATCAACAACGCCTACGTTGATGACATGGGCGCCGGGGGCTTCATCGCCTCGGGAGTCTGGAAGGCCGCAGACCTGGTCGAGATCATGGAACTGTCCGGGCACCCGTGGTTCATTGGGGTTCAGTTCCACCCCGAGTTCAAATCCCGGCCGGACTGCCCGCATCCGTTGTTTCGCGACCTGGTCAGGGCTGGCCTGGATCTGAGCCGACAGGGTCAACGGTGAGGGGATCCGCAGGTCATCTCTGAACTGCCTGCGGGCATCCGTTCTCTGGTTTTTATGTCGAACTGATCTCCCTCCAGCAGGATGTGTATCCTGAGATCAGTGACGGATATGGGGCCTCCCGCCTCGAGGTCATCGGCGTTGGTGTAGGAGATCTTCGTACCGTCGAAGATGGTGACAGTGTGCTCGCCAAGGATTCGGATCGCCCCCCCGGGGCGGACAAGGACGGCGGTGTTCTCATCGATGCCCAGCCCGAGAACCCTGGGGTTCTGGGCCACTACGGTGACCATGCGTCCGATTCGCCGCCGTTCGGAGAAGTGTTGATCAATGACAACTCCAGACAGCAAACCGAGGCCAGGGCACATGCGGATCGCTCCGCGGGAGGGTATGGGATCGACGTCACCTCCCGCGACCATGGTCTCGCTCATGGCTGAGGCTCCAGCACTGGTACCGCCGATGACCCCCCTGTCAACGAAGGCCTCATATATCGCGTCCCCGCAGGCCGTACCTCCCAGGATTCCCGTAATGCGGACCTGATCGCCTCCGGTGAAGAACACGCCGGCTGCTTCCCGCAGCCTTTGGGCCGTTGCCGTGTCATTGGCCTCATCTCGCTGGCGGACGGGGGCTACCTCCACGGGGTCAACCCCTCGCTTGAGGAAGAGGTCCCGGTACTCGAAGGCAGTCTGCAGATCATCATGTTTGAGACCCGTCGGCATTATGACCAGACGGGACGAGGGGCGATGCTCGCCCGCTCTGCGAGTTTCCGAGGCGAAGCAGTCAAGGATCTGGGTGTTTCCAGTCCTGGCCTCTCCTCCCCCTATGATGAGCAGAGTGCCCTCTGCCCTTGGCTCAAAAACGGGTGTCGTTGTCATATTGGACTTCCTTATGGTGAGCATAAAGCGACAGGCTCATACAGCCGCCCAGGGGCAATCTTCCCGGTCCTGAGCCGCACGGCAGCCCCTGCTGGTGGATCCCGGGTCATTGCGATGATCGGGCCCCGATCAGGGGAGGAAGGGGGCACACTTCGAACGCTGCAGGCTCTTTTTTCCTTTGCAGTGGTGCTTCACTCAATGGAGGCCACGGCCCTGGAATCGCCCGGCCGGGGTGTGATGGTCATTGTGGGGACTCCTCGATGGAAAGCGATCCAGTCGCGGCGAGATGATCCACACGCCGGGAGAATTCTGCCATGGTTTTGAGGCCCTTTACAGGCCCACGAGGCCCAGCACCCGATCCGGCTTCCATGCATGACGCCTCATTGCAGCCGCCATGTTTGTGAATCCAGCCGGCCGGAACAGGCTGATCGCGAGCCCACGGGGAGGCCTACGCCCCCGAAGGATCTCTACCTCCTCCCTTTCATCACTCTCTCTCTCTCCTTCTCCACCTAACTCCATCCACTCTCTCTCCTACCAGCCCAGGCTTACCTCAGTAGGTCACGTCGCGTACCCAGAACAGGGAGTTATTCCAGTGACCCCGTACCAGCCTGAGAAGGCGCTTAGGATCCGTTTCATCAGTTGTGAGGTTGGTGATGCCAGAGGCGACGTCGTGCGACCTGTTTTCACCGTTGAGGTCGTGGTGGACATTTCGATTCTGAATACCTGCCCTGGGGGAAGTCGAGGAGTCATTGAGGAGGGTGCTGGTCCTGATCGTCCGGGTCACGATTCGTTCGTGGCCCCTGTCTCTTTGAGTGTGCGGGTGCGGAGGGGCGAAAATCATCCTCTCTCTTGTTGGGAGAGCACCACACCTTTTTTGTGAAGAAGAGCTGCCATCAGATGTAGGGGCTTCCCATCGCGTCCCCTGGCTCCTTTGAGGGTCTTTCCATCCACACTGATGGCATCTCCTTCCGCCTGGCTGGCTACCCAGGTGCCGATCTTTTCATCCAGGGCATGAGCATCGATGGACTGCAGCATTCTCCGGATGGTGGATTCACTGGGAGGGATGAACTCCCGCCTGTCCTCATGATAGCGGCAGCCCAGACGCTGCAGCTGTTTCTGTGACAGCTCTTCTGCCCATTCTCCAATGGCGACGAAGTTTTTGGCACCGGACAGAACCGCACATACCGCCACTGCCAAAATGGAGGTCTGGCTGTGACGGATTCCTCTTCGCTTCCTCGGGTCCCGGAGCTCGGACAGGCGCTTCCACAGACCATCCGGCCCACTGATCGACAGTTTGTTCAGATCCACTGATCGGTCATCGCCTTTCAGAATGGGGGATAAGAAGAAAGCAGACAGAGGCTTGCGGGCATCCGGTCGGAGAGGACGGACAAGAATGGTCTTGGGATGTCCGTGGTGGTAGTACTGGCCGGAACTTCGGCCGAAGCCCCTCGTCTTGCCCAGGGCCTTCCATCCAGCAGCCCGGTAACAGGTGCCACGAAACCTCTGGTGATCAACGAAGGTCTCCGCGAGAACGACCGGATGCCCGAAGACTGCCTCCCAGTCCAGAGGCAATCTCCTGGTGTTCATGGCGAGAGTCTTTGAGGCGAGGTTCTTGATCTGGATCCCAGGCAGGATCAGAAATCGCTGGTTGTTCACCACGTACCTCAGACGCCGATACTGCTGATCGCGAGACCAGCCGATCCATCTGTCGCGTGGACCACATTGCAACGCAGAAGTGCCCCAACCTACCAGGGCCACCCCCTGCCCATGCAACGACGCGACATACTTCAAAGACTCGCCCACCAGCCTGTCGAAACCCAGATAGTGATGCCGCGACATCAACTGATTCCAGACCTCTTCTTCCTCGGGCCTTATGGGCCTGACCACCAGCGAACTGAGGTCGACTGCCTGCATCGAATCCCCCCAGATCATCTACTGTGGCCAGTCTATCGCATCTCGGAGAAAAACACCAGTGCCTTCCCCGAAGACCTGCTCTACCTGAACACAACCAGACTTTGCCGTTACCCTGCATTGATCTGCAGAGGGTCTTGACAACGTTACGCATGATCGTGCAGCGAGCCGGGCCGCTGTTGGCATTGATGACACTGTTTGCTGTTATTGCATTCTTTCGGGCGACGAGGATTGTGGGTGTCCCGGGTATGATACAGATCCTGAGTAACCTGAGAGAGAGCTTTCGTTGGTCCGTCGTGGTGCAGATCCTAGTTTTCATCCTGTGTGTCCTGCTGCTGTTGCTGACAGTCGTCGTAATCCATTCCGGTGCGGCGTGACAGACACATATACCAGCCAACCGATTCGGACGGGGATGTATCAGGGAGAAGGGGGATAGGGAGTAGCGTTTGTCCCGGATATAGGGCGGTTACCCAACCTTGTGCAACACCGAAAGTGCAGCAGATCCTCGACAAGGCAGACTCGAAAGAGGGGAGCGAATGTTGGCTGGCATCTGGCGCCGGTTTTGGTCCTGACATCGGGCCTTCTGTTCATTTCTGGTTGTGCTCCGCAATTGTTGAGGAGAGAGGAGTAATCCAGCAATGTTTCGTTTGTTGAAGGATCGCTACTGGAATCCGATG
>PWUC01000059.1 GCA_003562655.1 Clostridia bacterium | reverse complement strand
GTGCCATCGTGTTCTACATGCGCGTGTGGTGCAAGAGACAGGACTACTGGACCCTGTACTTCGATGTTCTGGAAACAGTGAAGCGACGATTTGATGAAAGGGGGATCAGCATTCCCTTTCCACAGATGGACATTCACATCAATCCGGGCGATGCTCGAGTCGGCGACAGTAATGGTGCCGCAGCACATACCACGGAACCGACCCCCGGGCCGACATAGAAACGAATCAGCAACGCATCCGACGGCATTATGCCGCATATATGAGCCCGTGCTAAGAGGGGAAGGTCCCGGTGAAGAATCCTGTTGTTACGGTGGAGATGGAACATGCTGGCACCATGACTGCCAAGCTGGACGCACAGGCTGCACCAATGCGGTGAGAACCTTCGTGTCGCTGGTGCGGGAGCGCTTTCACACGGCGGTGCCCTTCATCGGGTCATCCCCGCCTTCATGAGCCAGGGGGGCCGCCCCCAGGGGACAGGTACGAAGGCCGGGCTACACCATCAGGGGAGAATTTGCAGCAAACGGCCTTGCGAGAGGATCGTCAGCTGACTGCGTTATCTGAAATCAAGCAGTATACTGAGAGTCAAATGGGTTGTACAGCGGTTCATGCGCAATATGCACACCCACCCAAGATCTTTGTGGCAACATAGAAATACTCAGTTTGGCAACTGAGAAAAATGCACAGGGGGAGCCGTCTGATAGAAGCTGGAAGAGCAGGGTCCGATCTGCAGGAATGGCTACGGTCTAGCATGCCTGCCCTACAGGGACCACACGCTGGACGAATGTGGGTCAAACATGTTCTGAGAACACCGTTTTCACAGGAGGTGAAGTCTGATGAAAGGCAGTAGCCCTACCGGACACCCTGTGGACTTACTGCTCACGGCTTTGAAGGAACACCTTGCCGGGTTGGACGTGATCTGGCATCTGTGCGGAGGGTTTGCCATCGACGTTTATGTGGGGAAACAGACCAGGCCCCACAAGGATCTGGACATCACCGTCGCTTTTGATGATGCGGACAGGTGCATCGATTATCTGCAGGGGGAAGGTTGGAACGTCGAGGCTCCCGTCGGGCAGGGCAGACTGGTGGCCATCGATTATTCGCGTGCACATGCCGAGCTTCATTTCGACAGCGTATGGTGCTACCGCGGTGAGCCGGAGTTCATACAGGTGACCAGGGTGGATGGGCCGTTCACGTATGTCGAGTTCAACCGGACGCAGCAGGACAGCCTAGATTTCCTTGAGGTTCTTTTCAACCGAATAGATGAGGAAAAGCTGCACTACAAGCGGAACCATTCCGTAACGCGCGATCTTGATAGGGCTTTCCTCAAGCGAGATGGAATCAGTGTGCTCTGTCCCGAGGTGGTCCTGCTTTACAAGGCCAGTGCAGTCGACAACCCGCAGTATGTGCACGATTTTGAGGTGGCAATCAAATGTATGGGGGCAGAAAGGCTCACCTGGTTCATAGACGCAGTGAGACAGGCGTACGGGGATCACCCGTGGGGTAGGAAGGCGCAAGCCCGGCTGGCCACCGTGACCAGGCAACCTCGCTCGCCTCATGGTGTATAGCTGTACCGAAAGATACCGGGCAGGGCGTATTGAGGCTGTTGAAGGGTAGTCTCGATGTCAGCAATCATCCAAGGGGTGGAGCGGGCCTTCAGCCACATCATAAGCTTTTTGAAGATCCGCCCACTGCAAGAGAGATCGGATGCGGACGCATGTGCTCATCTGTTTTTTGGCCTACTACCTGGTCAAAGAGATGGAACTGGAGCTGACGGAGGAAGGCTTCACCGCGGAGGTGTAATGAATAGGATCATGGATTGATATTTTCCCCCTCCGCGCCCTACTGGAGCAGCGATTTCTTCTCAAGCGGGAGAGGGAAGATCGGCTAGCAAGTTCTTTGACAGAACTCCCTCCGGGCGTCGACTGCTGTTCATCGGAGCGAGCTGCCAGTTCTGCGCTTGGATTGAACACGAGTTTTCTATTGCTCAGAGCAGGGCTTCTGCCGAACGGCACTCCCGGATTGGATGCCAGACGATTGCGGGAATCATCCAGTTGACGCTGTAGGGTGTCGACTTATTGTATCAGGCAGGGAATTTGCATATCAGCACCACCGGGGTGCCAGCATCGGCAGAGCTCCAGATCGGCTATTGTGGCCAAAATGCTGGTCACGCTCCATGGAGTGGTGCCCAGGTCCTCTCCGAATACCTCCGCGTCTTTTTCTCCCGCCATCTCTGCTGTCTCCTCGCGGAAGCACCCTTCCCGGAACAGTGTCTCCACCTGCAGTTTCAGCTTGGTGCCGGTGCACATGCTGCTGTCGGTGAGACCGGTGCTCTTCCCCACGGCCTATGCCCGTAGAGGACTCAGACATTGTTATCGGTTGTTCCTCCTGCCTCTTCACGACGGAGAGCCGGCTCGGATTAGAGCCCTTGTCGCGTTCCACTTGGAAATCCGCCAGGGCTCTCGCACTGATCCCAGCTCGCACAGCGACTCCTCTCTCCAGTCCCGCCGCCGTGATCAGGTCAGCTGGATGAGGGCAATACCGATGCCTGCACTGAATAGCAGGATTACCCCGATGATCCAGGCCATCCTCCTCGCCCCGGCCAGCCAGGCAAATGCTGCGTTTCCTGCCGAATCTGCCGTGACAGCCAGCACGATTCCCACCCGTGCCACCGGGGCAGGAAGGGCGAGATCTAAGGCATTACCCACCGCCAGCAGCACAGCGACGGCGGCACCGATGATGAGAGCCGACCGGATCCGGAAGGGAGTACGGATCTCCAGCCGCGGCGTGCGGGTGGCGCGGACGCGCAGCCAGAGGAACACCGTCACCCCCGTCCCCACCCCGGTCATCGCCGCGAGCGGTAGGACGAGGGACCGGGCAAGCGGTGGAGTGACGATCCACACGAGCACCAGCATGCGCGGAAACAGGACGGTGGATGCGATCGCCGCTGCCAGTGCATGGACGGGGGCGAGTGCCTCATTCCGTCGGGTCTGCTCGACCAGAGCCATGACGGTCAGACTGGGCGAGACGCAGCCCCCTATGGCGCCGGTGATGGGAACGGCGGTCGCGGGGTTGATCCACCCTGAAAGCAGATACCCGCCGAGGCTCAACCCGGCGATGAACACGACCACCGACCAGATGACCCGCGGGTTGAGGTCGAACAGCAGACCGATCTCCCGGTTCGGCAGGAGAAGTAGCACCAGCAGAAGCAGCAGAAAGCGACCGGTCGCCCGCCGCTCCTCCTCTCCGAACCACCCGCCCGATCCCTGGGCGGCGGGATGGTTCCGCCCGACTCCTCTCGTTTCGCCCATCAGTCGGCACCGAGACGTCTGACCGTGCCGGCATCACCATCGACCCGGATCCGCTCGCCGGTCCGGATCAGATTTGTGGCCTCCGGCACTATGACCGCGGGGATCCCGTATTCACGGGCAACCACGGAACCGTGCGATATCGGACCGCCCGCCTCCATGATGATCGCCCCGAGAAAGACGAAGAGCGGGGTCCATGCGGGACTGGTGGCCCGGGTCACCAGGATCTCTCCCTTCCGCAGCTCCGCGCCCTGTTCGGGCGAATCGAGCACCCGAGCCTCCCCTTCGTACACGCCGGCAGACACCGACACCCCGGCCAGCGCACCGTTGCTCTCCTCGGCCGCGGCGTGGATGCACTCGCCAGTGCTGGTCATAATGCGGGGGGCGGACAGCCCCGTGTAGCGATCATATCGCCGTCGGTTTGCCCGCACCGTCTCCTGCAGGGGCTCATCCGACCTCACGTCGGTGAACCGTACCAAGAACACATCGTCGGGGCGATCCAGGCGCCCCTGGGCGGCGAGCTCCTCGCCGACCTCGCGGAGCATCTCACGGTAAATCTGGTACATCTGGGTCAGGACGAACTTGGACTGCTCCCGCAGTCCGAAGGTCTCGCGGTAGGTGCGCAACAGACGCACCACCTTGCGGGTCACCCGCCGACTCGCCCCCGCCCGGCGCAGCGCATCCCCGGCCCGCTCGATGGCCGCCTTCGCCTCCTCCGCTCCCCGGTAGAAGCTGCGCAGGCCCTCCTCGTACGCCCGATTCCTCATTTGCAATCGGATGAGGTCGAGCACATACTCCGGTTCCTCCGCCCAGCGCGGGATCCCCACATCCATGTCTTCATTGGATTTGTGCCCGTACTTCTGCAAAAACTCGGCCACCTCTCTCTCTCTGGGATCGGGCTCAACGTCGCGTTCCGCCAGACTCCTGGCCACCTCCATCAACTCGACGCCCATCTCGGTGGTGATGTTGTGCGGCACCGACTTCTTCACCCGCTGCAGGTAGGACGTATCCTCCAGATACCGGCCCGCAATTTCCTGCGCCCGCTCCGCATTGTCGACGGACGGTGCAATGAGGGACAGTATGGCAAAGCCGGATAGCGTGAACGCGCCCACGTGGCGTTCGATGAGCTGCAGTTTCTCCTCGATGGTGTCGGCCGCGCTTCGGGCTTCCAGCAACCGCTGGACGGTCCGCCCCCACTCCCTAAAGGCTTTGGCCCGGGCCCGGAGGGGAAACAGTATTCCATACAGCCAGCTGATTCCCATCGGCAGCGCTATGCGCAGCAAGGGTATCAGCTTTCTGATGAGCCAGGGCATCATCCTGCTCCTGCGACTGGTTATCTCCTCCCGGTTGCGCGCAAGAAACTGCAGCAGTGCCTCTGCTGTCACGGGCTCCTGATCGGAGAAGACATCGTTTATGATGACGTCCTCCCATCTCCTTTCATCCCGCAGCAGTTCGGTCATGTCCATGAACACCCGGCCGCCGACACTCTTCAGCCACCACAGGTCTCTTTCGTCCACGATGCGCCTATCGAACAGCCGCGCCGGTGCCACAAATGTCTTGAGAAAGATGCTCTCTCCCATCGGGGTCAGCGGCTCGTGCATGCCCTGCGAAACCAGACTGAAATTGACGTACACCCGGAGATCATCCCACTGCTCCGCACCCTGCGGCAGCGGATAGAGAGATGTGATCGGCCGGGTCTGCACCAGGAAGAATTCGCCATCAGAATGGGCCCACTCAATGTCCTGGGGAAATCCGAAATGCCGCTGCACCTCTTTCCCCAGCTCGTGCAGGCGTGAGAGTTCGCCGTCATCGAGAGTTGGCGCACTCCGCCACTCCCCGGGCACCACTCGTTCGCAGACCCCACCCTCCCGCTGCACGGTCATCCGAACTTTGTCGGCGATGGTCTCCCGCAGGATTCGCCCGGTGTCGTGTGTGATGACCCACTCATCGGGGGTCACCTCGCCCCCCACGATCAACTCGCCGAGCCCCCAGGACGCATCCAGAAGCATCTGATCCCGCCGACCGTTCACCGGGTTGGCGGTAAACAGAACGCCGGACTTGCCGGCGTCGACCATCCGCTGTACCACGACACCGTGGGCGGGGTCGTCCCCCCCGGCGTTTCGCCGCAGCCGGTAAGAGAGGGCCCGGTAATTCCAGAGCGAGGCCCAACACCTGCGGATGTGCGTTACCAGCTCCTCGCGTCCACTGATGTTCAGGTAACTGCTGTACTGACCGGCGAACGAGGTATCGGGCAGGTCCTCGGCGGTCGCCGACGAGCGCACCGCAACGGCGCCCTCCCCCAGTTTCCCATATGCGGCGTCGATCTCGCGCCTGATCCCGTCGGGGGTGACGGCGCGGACGATGCGACGGCGGATGTGCTCAGCTGTCCGCTCCAGTTCCCGCGCCTCCAGCGAGGAGAGGTCTGTCAGCAACCCTTCGATCTCCTCCTGCAGGCCGTTCTCCTCGATGAAGGTGCGGTAGGCGGAGGTCAGGATCACAAATCCATCCGGCACCGGCAGTCCCGCCTCCATCATCTCTCCCAGGTTAACCGCCTTACCCCCAGCGAGCGCCAGATGTCTTCTTCTGATGCTGCTGAGATTCCGGACGAAGCTGCTCATGCGGTTCTTCTCCCTTCCAAACTTAACGTAACGCCCCGATCCCAGCGGGTAGTTTGTCGCCGTTTGGGCGCAGCCGCGTCGATGCATGAGTGCCGAACACTCTCGTCAATATGACCCCGTCTCCACGCTCTGCTTCCGTTCGCGGCAGAGCCGTCGCAGGAGGGGTTCGAGCAGCTCCACCGAGCCCGGAGGAACGCCCAGAACGCGCGCTACGGCGTGCTCGTAAAATCGGACCCTCCTCCGCAGGGCGGGCTGGTCCTCCAGAGCGGGCAGCGACTGGTTCATGGCGAGCATCATCCTCAGGAGGCAGTCGGCCGCCTCGTCCGCGTCCGGCACGTTAAAGACTCCCTGCCTCCTGCCCTCGGCGATAAGCAGGGCAAACGGGCCAGCGGACATCTCAAGTATGACGTCGATCACCCGCTGGGCCAGGTACAGGTTCCCCAAACCCCGCAGGGCTTTCCGCATCCGCGCCCTGGTAGCGGCATGCTCCGTCTTCAGCTCCTGGATGGACTGGATGGCGCGGTTCAGTTTCTCGACGGCGTCGAGGTCCTGCGCGGCGATCTCCTCAATCAATGGTGCCATGCGCTTGGTAAGATCACGGGCCAGCTCCTCGACCACATCCTGTTTGCCGTCGAAGTAGTGGTAGAAGGTGCCCTTGGATACCCCCACCGCATCGATGATGTCCTGTATTGTGGTCCCGTCATATCCTTCTTCTGAAAACAGCCGCAGAGCGACCTCGAGAAACTCCCGCTTGCGCGCCGCCCCGCTCTTCCGCCTCTGCATATGGCGATACCTCCCATATAACTAACTGACCGTCGGTAGATTAAGTATAGCATAGCATCGGCCCGTCTCCGAGTCAATGCGTCTCACCAGACTGTCGGGCGCTCATCGCCAGGCGCCAGACGTGATCCGTGTGCTCCCCGCCGGTATCGCTCTTCACTGATCGGGGAGGACGAGAGGCTCCCGCCATGCGGGGCCCCTCCTACTGTTGGCAGTCAGGTGGATCTGCTCCTCTGAGATACCAAGAGCACGCAGTTTCCGCCGGGCGGGTGCGGACGGGCTTACACCTCACCCAGGCACAGGGACGCTCTCTGTGGCACAGCCACTGGTCCGACCCTTCCCGGCCCTTCCAGCAATCGGAGCACCCTCTTGTCTTTGACCCGGCGGGCCGCCCGCGTCGCATCATGGGTCCTGCGCAACGGCGCGAAAGCCGTGACTCTCTTGCAGACTCGCCCAATCTGCTGCACCTCGTCCAGGATTCGTGCTCCTCGGGTCGCGGTTGTGCCTACGGCTTCCTTCAGATCCCACGTTGCCACGGGCACCCTTGCCTTCAGCTAGCGGTCCTACGTGACCCCGCCCGCAGGAACTTGCACTCTCTAGCACTCATTCATGCCGGGCGTAATCCGGTAGGAGGCGGGGTCACCCCGCCGTCCCCCCACACCACCGGACATGCGGGTCCGCATCCGGCGGTTTCATGTACGTTTGCAAAGCTGTAAGTAGCAGGCGGTCATGAACATCAGGCCCTGTTCGCGCCAGTAGTCGAGGTCTGGGATGGAGTTGAGCGGGGCTTATGTCCAAGGCACTCAACGGCGGACATCTGAGGATTTCTCAATGGTGTCTATGGATGGCGGCTATGCGCGGATCGGCTCGGGATGGTGAAGGTGTGCAAGGGGGATTTCGGGTTGGAGGGAACTCGATACGCCACTGCGCCACGCAGTTCATTTCAGACTAAATCTACAATGGGGGGATTACGTTGAAAGCGATTGCCATACTGCTGGTCATAATAGGGGTGTACGGTTTCTTACTGGGGTTCTTGATGGAAGGACAGAACTATTTCACGTTTTTCAGAGGCTGTCCGTTGGGCTGAGTTGTTAGGCAACTATTGTTACAGATGAGCATGAGATGAGCCACCTTTGCTTCAGTACTCTCGCAGCGGCCGTAAAACACCGGTTTTCATGCCAGTACCACAGAGCAATGACACCCAATTCTAAGTTTCGAGGGTACGATGCAGGACCCATAACCTGACCGCCGTCGACTCTCACCGGACAGCCCCGGGTGCTGGGGGCCGGTGCAGAGCGGACAGCGGCGGGATCCGGCCCGCATCTCCCGGTCGAGACTTCGCCGAAATGGGGGCAGATTTTTGGAGGGCGTCCGCGGCACCGGACGCCCTCGCATTCACCGGGTGAAGCGGTG
>PWUC01000073.1 GCA_003562655.1 Clostridia bacterium | reverse complement strand
GTCAGGCTGCCCGATGTGGACGGGGTGTTGGTCGGGGGTGCCAGCCTGCAGGCGGAGTCCTTTGTGCGAATCTGCCGCCGGGTGCAGGAATGCGACGCCAGCAGTGGTGAGAACGGATGACCCGACGGGTGAGAGGCCCCGTGACCCTTCTGATCCTGGATGGGATGGGCCTGTCTGAGGGCCCCGGGGCCGATGCGATCCGTGCAGCCTCGACGCCGGTCCTCTGCCGGCTGTGGGAGCGCTTTCCCCGGGCGGTGCTGCAGGCGAGCGGGGAGGCCGTAGGTCTTCAGGCCGGCCAGATGGGCAATTCGAACGTCGGGCACCTCCATCTGGGGGCCGGCCGGGTGATACTGCATGACGCCCGCCGGATTGACCGGGCAATCGAGGAGGGGGATCTGTTCCGCAATGAGGCCCTCCTCGGGATCATGCACCGGGTGCGGGCGGGGGATGCCACGCTGCACCTTCTGGGCCTGGTATCCGATGGCCGGGTGCACAGCGACCTCGGTCATCTGGCCGCGCTGGTGGAAACCGCCCGCCGGGAGGAGGTCGGTGCGGTGGCCCTGCACGCCATTTTGGACGGGCGGGACGTGCCGCCCTGCAGCGCGCGCAGGTACCTGCAGCGGGCTGAGAGCGAGGTCGCATCGCGGGCCGGTCACCGGGTGGCAACCATCGCGGGTCGCTACTACGCCATGGACCGGGACAACCGGTGGGACAGGACCTCCCGTGCTGTCGCGGCGATCCTGCGCGGTGAGGGGCGGAGGGCCGGCAGCGCGCTGCAGGCCCTTGAGGACGCCTACGGCCGGGGCGAGACCGACGAGTTCGTGCGCCCCGCGGTGCTGGACGGGTACCGCGGCTACCGGCCGGGGGACGCCTTCCTCTTCTTCAACTTCCGCGCCGACCGCGCCAGGCAGATGGTACAGGCCCTGACCGACCCGTCGCTCGGCAGCTGCGATGTCACTCCTCTCGTTCCCCCGGCGGACCTGGTCACCCTCGTCCCCTACGGTCACGAGTTCGACTGCCCCGTCGTCTTTACCCCGGTGGAGGTCACCCAGACCCTGGGGGAGTGGGTGAGCCTGGCCGGGTACCGGCAGCTGCGGCTGGCCGAGACGGAGAAATACGCCCACGTGACCTATTTTCTCAACGGCGGCCGGGAGGAGCCCCTTCCGGGGGAGGAGCGGGTGCTGGTCCCCTCGCCGCCCGTGGCAACCTATGACCTGCAGCCCGAGATGAGTGCGGAGGCGGTCACCGATGCCCTGGTCGAGCACATAGGCAGTGGGGACTTTGATCTGATCGTGGCGAACCTGGCGAACCTGGACATGGTCGGGCACACCGGTGATTTCACCGCAGCCGTGAGGGCTGCGGAGACTGTTGACCTCTGCGTGGGCCGGGCGGTGGAGGCGACCCTGGAGGCCGGGGGCGGACTGCTGGCCACCAGCGATCACGGAAATGCGGAGAGGATGGTGGACGCCGGCGGAGAGCCCCACACGGCCCACACCGCCAATGATGTCCCGTGTGTCCTCGTGGCAGGGGGAGACGGCTGGGCCCTGCGGGAGAGGGGCTGCCTCATCGATGTGGCCCCCACGGTGCTGGATCTTCTGGGAATCCCGGTCCCGGGAATCATGACCGGGCGGTCTCTTGTGACCTAATTTGAATGATGGAGGGTGAGAAATCCATGAGCATCATCTCGGACGTGAGGGCGAGGGAGATCATTGATTCCCGGGGCAATCCCACCCTGGAGGTCGACGTGATCCTGGCAGATGGCACCCGTGGCCGGGCGTCCGTGCCCTCGGGGGCGAGCACAGGTTCGCGCGAGGCCAGGGAACTGCGGGACGCAGACCCCGGACGTCATCGCGGCCGGGGTGTCCTCAGGGCGGTGGAGGCGGTCACCGGAGAGATCCGGAGGGCCCTGGCCGGGATGGATGTCCGGGACCAGGGGGCGATTGATGACCGGCTGGTGGAGCTGGACGGTACGCCGGACAGGGGACGCCTGGGGGGCAACTCCCTTCTGGCGGCCTCCCTCGCGGCATCCTACGCCGGTTCCTGTTTCACCCGGACTCCCCTCTACCGGTACCTCGGAGGCGGTGAGGAGGTGAATCTTCTTCCCGTTCCCATGATGAACATCCTCAATGGAGGTCAGCACGCGTCCAACAACGTCGACGTGCAGGAGTACATGATCGTACCCGCCGGTGCCGACACCTTTGGCCAGGCCCTGCGCTGGGGCTGTGAGATCTATCACGCCCTGGGGACACATCTCTCAGAGAGGGGACTGGCCCGCAGTGTCGGTGACGAGGGGGGCTACGCTCCCGACCTGGCCGATGACGAGGAGGCCCTCGCCCTGATCGCATCGGCCATTGAGACGGCCGGATACCGCCCCGGTGAACAGGTCTGGCTGGCCCTGGATGTGGCCGCCAGTGAGCTGCATTCCGATGCCGGGTACACCATACGGGGGGAGAGGCTCTCCGCTGCAGAACTGACCGACCTGTACCGGAGGTGGTCCTCGCGCTATCCGCTGATCGCGATAGAGGATGGGATGGCCGAGGATGACTGGGAGGGTTGGAGGCATCTCACCCGGGAGCTGGGTCGTTCGCTGCAGCTGGTGGGTGACGACATCTTCGTGACGGACCGGAGACTGCTGCAGCGGGGGCACCGGACCGGGGTGGCCAATGCGATCCTGATCAAGCCCAACCAGATCGGCACGGTGACGGAGACCCTGCAGACCCTGGACTGCGCGCGGAAGGTCGGATACGGCGCCTGCGTCTCCCACCGGTCGGGAGAGACCGCCAGCACCTTCATCGCCGACCTGGCCGTCGCATCGGGCTGCGGACAGATCAAGAGCGGGGCCCCCTGTCGGATCGACAGGGTGGAGAAGTACAACCGGCTCCTGCGCATCGCCGAGGACCTGGGAGAGCGGGCGCGGTTTGCCGGGTTGAATCCCTTCGTGCTAAAATGATGCGAATGCTACAGGGGGTGGTTTGACTGATCAGTCGAGCGTTGATGGGAGTACATCTGCTGGTGGCGGCGGCCCTGATCACCGTGGTGCTGCTGCAGTCGGGCCGCAGTGCTGGAATCTCCGGGGCCATCGCCGGGGCGGGGGAGTCTCTGTTCGGTAGGCAGAGTGGAATGGATGAGTTCCTGTCCAAGATTACCACCTATCTGGCCGTGGGTTTTATGGTCCTGTCGGTGACGATTGCTGTTCTGATCTGAGGGAAGGGGGGGTATGGTGACAAGAGAAGAAGCCCTGGCTCTTTTGAAGAAGCACCTCAAAACTGAGAATTTGCTCAAGCACACCTACGCGGTGGAGGCAGTGATGCGAGGCCTGGCTGAGCATCTGGGGGAGGATGCTGATCGCTGGGCCCTGGCCGGACTCATGCACGACATCGACTATGATGAGACGGGCGATGACCCGTCCCTGCACAGCATCAGGGGAGCAGACATGCTGGCCGAGGCCGGTTTTGACGACGAGATCGTTGAGGCGGTGCGGGCTCACAATGACTTTCACGGTCTGCCGCGCGAGAGCAGGATGGCCCAGGCCCTTTACGCCGTTGACCCGCTGACGGGTCTGATTGTGGCCGCGACCCTGGTCCATCCCGACAGGAGCCTGTCGGCCCTGGATGTCGATTTTCTGATGAACCGGTATGCAGAGAAGTCCTTCGCCCGGGGGGCCCGTCGGGAGGCCATCGCCTCCTGCGAGGAGTTGGGCATGGAACTGGAAGAGTTCGCTGGGGTCGCCCTGCAGTCGATGCAACAGATCCGGGAGGATCTCGGTCTCTGAATGGACCGTTGAGAACATCTCTCACCGGTGGCCCTCACCGGGGAGCGTCGGCCCCCTGGGGTTTTCCGCCGGATGCATCACCTCGCCTTCCCGCCCGCATGTGGATCCTGTGTTGAGGGGAGCGAGGCCGACATGGATGCTTTGCCCGTCCTGGCAGCAGCCAGTTACCTTCTCGGCAATCTGAGGGTTGCAGCGGGGCTTCTCCGGTCCGAAGCCCGGGAGATCGACGACCTGGTGATCAGCGTTGCGCTGGTCGTGGGAGCCATGCTGCTGGGCTACCTGATCGCTCCGACGGCTGTGACCATGGCCGTTTCCGGGCTGGGGGCCCTGGCCGGCATCCATTTTCCCGCCGGTTCAGTTCGAAAACAGAGCCGCTACACCGCCCTCGCCTGTTCAGCTGCAGCGCTGACGGTGTTGATGCCCAGGGCGATGGCCTTTGGGCTGGTCCTGTTTGCCGTCCTGTACCTTCTGGGCCGGCGGGTGACCGCCGCCGCCGTGGCCTCGATGTTCGGCGTGCCCTGGGGCGCATGGTTGATCCGGGGAAGTGACCTGTTTCTCATCTTCGGAGCCCTGGTGTGGCTGATGCTCCTCTACAGCGACCTGGACCGGGTGGAGCGCCAGGTTCGGCAGTTTCTGGGTCGTTCCGCGGGGAACCTCATCTTTCGCAGGAGGATCCGACGAATCCTGGCCGTCTCAGCCCTGGCGGCCATCTTCGTCCTGTTCTTTTTGAATCGATACGTCTACCACGGCTTTGGGCTGCACCCGCAGGTGTTCCGCCAGGGGAACCCGGGTCTGAACTACGTCGCCATCACCTTCGATGACGGCCCCCATCCCCGGTGGACGGCACAGATTCTCGACATCCTCCACGACAGGGATGTGCGGGCCACCTTCTTCGTGGTGGGGAAACACGTGGACCGCTACCCCGAGGTATTGAGGCGCATTCTCGACGAGGGCCACGAGGTCGGATCCCATACCTACTACCACACGAACCTGCTGAATGCCGGTGAGGCCACCGTGGTGCGGGAGCTGGCGCTGACCGAGGGCGCCCTGGAGCGGGCGGCGGATTTTGTGCCCAGGCTGTTTCGGCCGCCCCGGGGCCTGTATAACTCGGTGGTCCTGGAGGCGGCCCACGGCCGGGGCTACACCATGGCGTTGTGGTCGGTGAGTTCGACGGACTGGATGGGGACCAGCGCTGCCAGGATGGTGCGTCTGATGGGAGGCAGTGTCGGGGGTGGAGACGTTCTGCTCTTTCACGACAGCGGTGACTTCTTCACCGCGGCGGGAGCCGACAGGAGCAATACGGTTGAGGCCCTGGGCCGGCTGATCGATGTCCTGCACGAGAGAGGTTACCGGTTTGTGACGGTCACCGAGCTCATGGTCATGAGTCTTCTGGTGGAGGGCGATCCACCTTGAGCCGCGCTGAGGTGGTGCGGGGGGCATCTGTGAAGGATGCACCTGCGGTGGCGCGGGTGTTTCGGGAGTGCTTTGCCGACAGCATAGAGCGCCTGTTCCCCGGGGGCGTGCCGTCGTGGGTCACGGAGCGCCTCATGGCCTTTGTCATCGGGGCGGAACCCGGGTGCTGCTCGGTGGCCCTTTGCGAGGATGAAGAGATTGTGGGATACTGCATATCCGTGGCCAGCATGTCCCGCATATGGTGCCGGGCCCTGATCAGCCGGACGATGTGGGGGCTGCTCGGCGCGGTGCTGACCGGCAGGATCCGGATCGGGCTGTCCCAGATCGGTCTGATGGCCAGGGACAAGAGGGCGTTTCTGTTCAGCTTTCGCTCTTTTTTGGCAGACAGGACGGGTCAGATCCTGTCGGTGGGCGTGGCTGCAGGTTCGAGGGGCCGGGGACTGGGGGCGAGGCTGGTCAGGGCGGGGCTCTCCCACCTGAGGGCCATGAGGGTCAGGGAGGTCAAGCTGGAGGTGCGCCCCGACAACGAGCCGGCCCTGAGACTCTACCGCAGACTGGGCTTCACCGAGGTTGGAGGGACAAGGGACAGCAGGGGCGAATGGCTGGTCATGTGGATGAAGTTGACGGAGGATTCAGGCGGAGGGGCCTGTGACCTGGATTGAGATTCATTTTTGAGGGATGGTGTTGACCATGGCGGCAGATGACAGGGGAGCCGTGGTGGCCCGCAACCGTCGGGCCCGGCGCGACTATCACATTGAGGAGACCTACGAGGCCGGGATCAAGCTCACCGGCACCGAGGTCAAGGCGGTCAGGGACGGCAGTGTCAACTTCCAGGACTCCTACGCTGCCGTCGAGGGTGGCGAGGTCATACTGCACAACGTCCACATCGCTCCCTACCGCCATGGGAACATCCACAACCATGAGCCCAAGCGGCCCAGGAAGCTGCTGCTGAGCCGTCGGGAGATCGACCGTCTATACGGTCGCACCCGGGAGCAGGGCTACACCCTGATCCCGTTGAAGATGTATTTCCGACGCGGATGGGCAAAGGTGGAGCTGGCGGTGGCCAGGGGCAGGCGCGAATATGACAAACGTGAAAAGATGAAGAAGGAGGATGCGGAGCGGAAGATGCGCCGGGCAATGCGGCGCCGGTGAGGCGGTGGAGAGGGGGAGCTGTATCCAGGCGATGCGCAAAAATCCGGATTCTTCCAGTGAGATTTCTCTTGACAGGAACAGGTTTCGCTTATATAATTACAGGTCCGAATAGCTGATCAGTTCCTGGGGGTGAGCAGCGTCGACCCGGGCTCGAGGAGCACGGACTGCAGGCCGAGCTCGCCGCAGGCTCGTAAAAAGGCGGCAAACAAATCAATTGCCAACGATAACTACACCCTAGCTGCTGCATAAGCGGCTACGTCCACTCATCCTCGGTCCGTCGGGGTGAACTGGGCGACACAGAGATGGACTGGCACAGCAGGGGCGTCTGTGACTGCGGTGTAAGAAAAGTGCAGACTGGCACCGGTGGGATTCTGTCCGTGGAAGCCCGGCAGTGCGAGAAGAAAAACGCGGACTAAGCCTGTAGCGGTCAGTGTTTCAGGGTTCGGACACCCGGGGTGCGACTCCCCGGCACCTCCACCAACTTTCGCGGGCCCGAAGGGGCCCGCCCTTTTTGCCTTGCAATCCGAACATCTGTTTGCTATGATCCCCTCAGGGGGTGTGCTTCCTGGAGAACCTCAGACCCCACGGGCTTCTCAGTATGGAGGATGTAAGAACGGACATCATCCATGTGGACATGGATGCTTTCTTCGCTGCTGTTGAGCAGCGAGACAATCCGCGCCTGCGATCAAGACCCGTTGTGGTTGGGGGATCTCCTGCGTCGCGGGGGGTGGTGTCCACATGTTCTTACGAGGCCCGACGCTACGGGGTTCGGTCCGCCATGCCCTCTGCGCGGGCCCGCGCCCTGTGTCCCGAGGCCGTCTTCTGCCCTCCAGACTTCGCCCGCTACCGGGAGGCGAGTGCCCAGATCCGCGGGGTTATGGCGCAGCATTCAGACCAGGTCGAACCCGTGGGTCTGGACGAGGCCTTTCTGTTCGTTCCCCGTTCCTCCGGCGATCCGGCAGAGGTGGCCAGGCGGTTGAAGGACGAGATCCTGCAGGAAACGCGACTGACCTGCTCCGTCGGTGTCTCTTACAACAAGCCCCTGGCCAAACTGGCATCGGAGTGGGAGAAACCCGACGGCTTCACCGTGATCGATGTGGCGCGGGCGCGCTCCATACTGCCCTCGGTATCGTTGAGGGAACTGTGGGGTGTGGGGCCGCAGACGGTCAGGGAACTCAGGCGGCACGGCATCGTGACCTGTGCAGATTTCAACGGCGCCCGGCGCAGTCTCTTGCTCGACATCCTCGGGGCCTCAAGGGCCTGGGACATGGCTCTTCTCTGCTCCGGCATGTATGCCCGCGGCCTGTCCTCGCGGGGCAGGGCCAGGTCCATCAGCCAGGAGAGGACCCTGGAGTATGATGTGGATGATCCCAGGGAACTGGAGGACCAGGTGCGCGGCATGGTCGCCGATGTGGCCGGACGGCTCCGGCAGGGGGAGCTCAGCGCCAGCACCGTGACCCTTAAGGTCCGCTGCAGCGACTTCCGCACACTCACCCGGTCCACCACACTCCCGGCTGCCACGGGCGATGAGGGCACCCTCACCCGGGCGGCGCTGGATCTTCTGTCGCGGCTGTTTGGGGGTGAGTACCGGATCCGCCTGTTGGGGGTGTCTCTTTCCAACTTCGATTACCCGGATCTGCCCGAACAGATCCGGCTGCCCCTGAACGGGGCTCCGGCACCCACCGGGTCATGATGCTGCGATGGGCGGTCGTCTCTGCCCCTGCTGGCGTCGGGACCGAAAGGGTCGTTTGTCATGCCTCGAGGATCCGATCCATCACACGGTAGAACTGCTGGGCC
>PWUC01000078.1 GCA_003562655.1 Clostridia bacterium | reverse complement strand
TCTTCTCACGGTGATCCCAGGCCTCAACCGCAAAAACGAGCCGACACCCGTCGATCTCAGTCAACTCGGCCCGGGCCCGTACAACGGCTCCCAGGGGGGTTGCTGCCACGTGCCGAACATCCACAGATGTGCCCACCGTAGTCCACCCGTCAGGCAGCTTCTCATCGACGGCCTCGACGCCAGCCCCCTCCATCAGGGCGATCATCGCGGGTGTGGCATAGACATCGAGGGAGCCGCTGCCGAATCGGCTGGCCGCCGCTTCCCCGGTGACAATCTCCTCTATCTCAGCCGATTGTCCCACCTTCAGATAACGCCCGGCATCGTTCACTGTCAGCATACCTCCCAGACTAGAATTCCCGAAGGAAAGACTCGATCCTGCCGAGCGCCGTTTCAATGATGTCCCGGCCCAGGTCCCAGCTGGCCTGCGAGGCGTCTCCCAGGGCGCCGTTTGCCGTCAGCTCGTCAAAGGTCGCAGCCCGGCTGATTATGCGACGCTCAGCCAGCTGCTCAGGCGACAGAAGAATGTCTCCCGGAACCCGATCCTCCTTGACTGACCACGGGGCCAGATACATCGCCTGAGACATCTCCGCCTCGCACGCGTGCCCGTGGGTGGAGGACTTGACCCTCTCCCTGATCACGTCGCCCGCAGCCGATGTGAAGGAGCTCCAGGCAGCCTGGACATCGGGGTATTGGGCCTTTATCTTACCCATGAGGAGGGTCATGGCCGGGCGGTTCCCGCCGTGGCCGTTGGCAAAGAAGAACTTGCGAAAACCGTGCTGGTACAGGCTGTCTACGACATCTTCGAGCACAGCGAGGAACGTCTCCGGCTGTAGAGTGATGCTGCCGGGGAAGTTCATGTGGTGAGGGGCAATGCCATAAGAGATCACCGGTACCGCCAGTGCCCTCGGATAGAGCCGTTCGGCCAGACGCGCAACGAAACCCTCTGCGCGGCCGGAGTCAACACCGAAGGTGCCGTTGGGACCGTGCTGCTCCGTTGAACCCACTGGAATCAGCACCAGATCCAGCCCCTCCTTCATCTTCGCCTCGAGCTCAACCCAGCTCATGCGATCGAGAATCAACGCTCGTGCTTCCCCATCATTGTGACCCATCGCGAAGCACCTCCCATATTATTCTTCCAAGCCCGGGGCAATAATCCTCCCCAACTGATCTGAGAATCGAAAACTGGTTGAGGCTCGCCTCCCTGACCCCCGACTCCGCAATCCAACTCACGATTCAGGGCCGGCTGAAGAAACCCGCGGCCGCACTGAGGACAGCGCACGCCCGCAGAAGTGAGTGCCATCGGCTGCATTGCCACCCCCTCTCTGGTGTGATATACTGTATCGAAAATCGTTAGTTTGACGGAATAGTCGACAGCAGAAATGTTTGGCCGGGTCCCGGGGAGAGAGGACTGGAACCATGACATCGGACGACACACCAGAATCCCGCCGCGGGCCGAAGACCTCCCGCGACCTCACCTCGATGGACCTGCAAACCAGCGTGATAACGCTGGCCCTCCCCGCCGCCATGCGCACCGGTCTTCAGAGCATCATCGAAATGGTCTCATTGATGATCGTGGGAAGCCTCGGGGCCGAGGCGATTGCCGCCGTCGGGATTGCCAAGCGGCTCGTCATGGTGGCCACTGCTGTGCTTCAGGCCCTGTCCGTGGGCGCAACCGCCACCGTCGCCCGCATGATCGGGGCCAAAGATGAGGCTGGAGCCCGGAGAGTGGCCAACCAGGTCATACTGTTTGCACTGGTCATTGGGATCGGCATCGCCGTAGTCGGCAATATTTTCGCCACAGCCGTCATGCGCGGCATGATGGCCCTCCAGGAAGTGCCAGACCCGGAGGTTGTTCGGCAGGGTGCGATCTACATGCGCATACTCTCCAGTTCCTACGTAGTCGCTGTGATGCTGTTCATGGCCAATGCCCTGTTTCAGGGTGCCGGCGACATGAAGACCCCCCTTTATCTGATGACCGCAGTGAACATCATCAATGTTGTGTGCGCCTATGTTCTGGTGCACGGTATCGGCCCCTTTCCCGCCATGGGCGTGGCCGGGGCGGGACTGGCAGCGGCCCTGGCCCGGGGCAGCGGTGGGCTGGCTGCACTGTATATTCTGGCCTCGAACAGGTCGGTGATCGGCATGGACACGAGAAGGCTCCTGCGCATCGACTGGGAGCTGCTCAGGGCAGTGATCCACGTCGGAATACCGGCCGGCATTGAGAACTTCGTGCGCCAGGGGTCACAGATCCTGTACACAATGATCATCGCCGGGATGGGCACGGTCGCCATGGCTGCCAACTCCATCGCGATGAGCATTCAGTCGCTGGCCTTCATGCCGGGTTTCGGTTTCAGCCTGGCCGCCACTGCCCTGGTCGGGCAAAACCTGGGCGCCACCCAACCCTCTCGCGCGGAAAGAGCTGGCTATACGTCCCTGCGATATGCCATCATATTCGCGTGCCTGATGAGCGTCGTCTTCATGTTCGCTCCCCGACTCATCACACAGCTGTACACGGATGATCCAGAAGTCATCAACCTCACCGTGACCTGCCTGCGGATCATCGCCATATCCCTGCCGTCCCTGGCCATGGTCATGGTGTTCTCCGGGGGGCTCCGGGGAGCCGGCGATACACGTTTTGTCATGTTCTCCACCCTCGTCGGGAACTGGGGAGTCCGGCTGCTGGGCTCGTACCTTTTGGGGATGCACTTCGGCCTCGGCCTGGCCGGCGTGTGGATCGCCATGGCAGGCGACCAGATAGGCCGGGGCTTTTTGCTGCTGGGGCGTTTCCGCCGGGGCCGCTGGAAGAGCATTCAACTCTTCCGGCCTGGACGGAAAAAGACCCCTGGCCCTGACGTCAACGTCAAATTCCACACTGAACCGGCCGCGGGGTCCTCGAAGGGCGTCAGGGCCAGGGAGGCACCCGATGACGATGCGAGTTGATCACGGTGACGGAATCAGGATGAAGCGCGATCCCAGCAGACACGTGCACATTGCGGAAGTAGCGACTGGACCGTGGCTCAGGATGATCCAGCTGAACCCGGCACCGATGGCAGCGCCAGACCCACCCCCAATCTGACCTCCACCAACCTGCAGACCGGCATCCACGGGCCCGCCATGACATGCGATAAAGGACATCCAGTTTCCCCGCCCGGGACGCCAAGAGCCCCACTCCGGGTAACACACAGAACCGGAACCGACAGATCACGACCTCCCCCCCCCGGGCGCAATGCTGACAATGGGCGGGCATCGCAGTCTGACAACAATAGGGTGACATCCTCGCATCATGCGGAAACATGACAGGATTCCCGGCGGCCGACAGCGAAAGGGAGATCCATGACTTCGGTCACTGTCCTTTTGTGGGCAGACACACACATCCTGGCAGGAGGCTTTCCAATGAGGCATTGTCGCAGCTATCTCCGCTCACTCATGATCCTGTCCCTCATCGTGGCGATCTTCACCTCACAGGGCCCAGTCGCAGCCCAGTCTCTCGCCTCCACCGTCCTCTCTGACATTCGTGAACACTGGGCCCGCGACACCATAACACTACTTCACAGCTCAGGCGTCGTATCGCCACTGTCCGAGGACCGCTTTGCACCCGACCGGGCGGTAAGCCGGTTGGATTTCGCCGTGTGGGTGGTCCGCGCCCTGGGAGAGACGCCGTCGCAGACCCCCCTGGACTTCACCGATGCCCACAGGATATCGAGCGCAGCCCACGGCGAGGTGGCAAGGGCCGTCGAGCTGGAACTCCTCCAGGGATACCCGGACGGCTCCTTCGGTCCGTCCGATCCGGTCACCCGCGCCCAGATGGCAACGATACTGGGCCGGGTCCTGGTCGCGCTCGGGGTGCCTGCCGAGCCCAGGTTTCTTGCCGCCCCTTTTTTCCAGGACGGCGATCAGATACCTGACTGGGCCCTGCCAGCGGCAGCAGCGGTGCGGCAGAGGCTGGTCGTCGGGCGAACGACCTACCCACACCGGATATTCGCACCCGCAGACCCGATCACCAGGGCCGAGGCCGCGACCATGCTAGAACGATTCATCGTCGAGCTCGACGAGCTGGATGCAGACGGGATCTTCAGCCCACCCACCCTACATCATTCACCCATCCATCAGTACCTGGTGGCGGGATGGTACATGGGCACCGATGCAGCCAGGGGCGACTCCTACCAGTCCATGTCCCGCTTCGGAGCCCGGGTTAACATGGTGATTATGTCCTCGGGGTACGGCTTCACCTTCGACGAGGGGGGCAACCTGGGGCTGAGCGGCCACGACAGTGACTTCCTGTTCTCTGAGGCGGCCCGGCGCGACGATCAGGCGGTTCTTGTCCGCATCACCAACAGCTTCTGCCCGAGCGTCGCCGACAGGATCCTGAATGATACTCGCTATACTCGGGAGGCGCTCGATGCAATAGAGGCAGTCCTTCAGCGCGGCTATGACGGGGTCAACATAAACTTCGAAGACGTAGACCCCAGCGACCGCGGGGCCCTCAGCAGCTTCATGGGCCTCCTGTGGCGACAGCTGGCAAACGACTACATCATAACCATGGCCGTGCCGGCCAAGACCGTTGACAACCCGCTGCATGGCTGGTCAGGAGCCTTCGACTACCCGGTACTCGGACGGTACGTTCATTACATGATGCCCATGGCGTACGACTTCCACTGGAGTACGGCAGCACCGGGTCCAGTTGCTCCCGTCAACTGGGTGGAGAATGTCGTCAAGTACACCCTCTCGACCATGCCGGCGGAGAACATCCTGCTCGGTGCGCCCTTCTACGGATACGACTGGGAGGACATCAGCGAACCCCACCGGGCCCGGGCCCTGTGGTGGCCAACGGCCGTCAACCAGGCCCGGCAGCACCGGGCGAGCATCGAGTGGTCAGAACGATACCAGACACCCTTCTACCGCTACACCGCCGATGACGGCGTAAAGAGGATCGTCTATTTTGAAAACGAGGACAGCCTGAGGGCAAAACTATCCCTGGTGACAGAATACAACCTGGCCGGGGTGGCTTTCTGGCGGCTGGGCCAGGAGGCACCCTCCGCATGGCCCGTGATCTACGAGGTCCTTGACTGAGACATCCCATGGGCCCGCTCACATGGCGGGCCCAGTCGTGTAAGATGCTGTCTGCGGGGCGTTTCCCGGGCAATCCTGGCCATCGCCATATGGCAACCAGGAGGGAGCGAGCAGATCCAGCTGCAGCATCTGCTCGCCTCAAAGAACCCACTCTACGCCTCGGAGCTGATCATCCCAGCAGCGACCACAGGACCCCGGCGGCAACAGCCGAACCGATAACCCCGGCCACATTCGGTCCCATGGCATGCATCAACACGAAGTTATTGGGGTCGACCTCTCTTCCGAGCTGCTGGGCGACCCGGGCCGCCTGGGGAACGGCGGAGACCCCTGCCGCACCGATGAGGGGGTTGATCTTTCCACCGTTAAACAGGTTTGCCAGCTTGGCCAGCAGCACACCGGCAGCAGTGCTGACGGCAAAGGCCGCCAGACCGAGGCCCAGTATTGAGAGAAACTCCGCAGTGAAAAAGCGCTCCGCTGAGGCACTGGCTCCCACGGTGAGGGCGAGAAATATCGTCACGATGTTGGTCAACTCGTTGGCAGCCGCATTTGCGAGTCTGTCCACGACGCCTGATTCCCTCATGAGGTTCCCCAGCATCAGCATGCCCACGAGAGGAATCGCCTGCGGTATGATGAGACCCACCAGGATGGTTATGATGATGGGGAACAGGATCTTCTCGGTCTTGGGGATGGGACGCAGCTTGGGCATTACGATGGCACGTTCGCGCTTTGTTGTCAGCAGTTTCACCACTGGAGGCTGGATTACCGGTACCAGGGCCATGTAGGAGTGGGCGGCCACCGCGATGGGTCCGAGAAGCTCCGGCGCAAGATGCGTGCTGAGAAACACCGCCGTGGGTCCATCCGCTCCTCCGATGATCCCTATCGCTCCGGATTGTGCAGGAGTGAACCCGAGGTACATGGCTCCCAGGAAGCTGGTGAAGATGCCTGCCTGGGCTGCGGCTCCTAGAAGCACGGTAAAGGGATTGGCCATGAGGGGTGCGAAGTCGGTCATTGCTCCTATGCCAAGAAATATCAGTGGAGGGAAGATGGCAAGATCAACACCCTGGTACAGATACCACAATAGCCCCCCTGTGACCCCTTCAGTCGGAGCCTGCATCAGGCCGGCCAGCGGCATATTTCCAAGTATCATGCCAAACCCGATGGGAAGCAGCAATAAGGGCTCATATTTCTTGGCGATCGCCAGGTAGATCAGAATGAGCCCAATCAAAAGCATGCCAGCCTGGCCTACCGTAATATGTAGCGCACCTACATTGCCGAACACCGCAAAGATCTGGGAAAGCAAGGCGCCCCTCCTTCCTCAACAATTCCCTCGTATTATAACACCTCCGATAGGTGCTGTGAACAGGATTAGAAGCGTTCGAACCGCTTCACTCCTACCCGACATACCGGCCCCGACAGACGTGCAGTTTGCAGCCAGCGGATCTGCAGTATGCTGCCCGACCTATCGCCTCCGAGACCCGGGATGTATGTCGGGGTGCTCGGGCGACGCTCTGCAGGTTACAGGCCCCAGGCTCCTCACTTCAAACCAGATGAGTGTAGGGCATTGGGATTCATGGTCAGGTACCTCTACATCGACCCGTTCATTACTCACGTTGCGGAGGTGGCCGGATATCAGGCAAAGACCTCATTCGACTGGGGCTTCGGCGTGGGCGACCTGTTCGAACGATTCGAAGCGGACCTGGCCGGGGAGTTTCTTCTCACCCCGGCACCTGACGACACCCGGGAAGCTCACCTCGAGGTGACCATGGGTCTTCCGACATGACCCCGGGGGAGCTCCTTTTTTCGGCCGCTCCGGACACCGGTGTGTGCGCATGCGCGTTGTCAGCCCGCGTGATCCAGGCAGTTTCCCGCGCATCAAGCGCCGCATCAAAGACTCGATGGATTACACCTGGTGACGGACAATCCGCCCTTGACGCCGAACAGGCGTTCTATATAATGGACTTGATGATTCGCGGATCATCTTTCAGACTGTCCGCGTTGAACAGTCGTAAAGGAAACGGTAGGGGTGATGACATGGGCAAGAGGAGAGTCGTGGCCGTTTACTCACCAATGTGCGCCTATAATGCAGCGTTTGCGGGCGCAGTGCGCAGGTGGGCCCTGCAGGCACAGGTGGAACTGCAGCTGGTTCCCTATCACAGTATCACTGAGCCGATACGCCGTTGGTATCGTGACGCCGGCGTCCTGGATGAGAGGGGATTGAGACGTACCGTTTTCATTGATGTGTTCGTGGATGGGAAGCTGGTCAGCGATTCCGCCCCGCCCGATCGTGATGCCATTGCCAAGGAGCTCGGGACCTCACTCTCAGCGGAGCCCGCGGATTCAACTGAACCACCGAAAACCACCTCTGTGAACCTGCACGCGGACGTTGAGTCCGGCAAAATCCGACCGGTTGCGATAACGGCAGATACGTACCTAAGGGAAATGGAGTTGTGCGTGGATTACCATCCCGGAGGCAGAGTGGCGGAAGAGTTCCGCGCCGATTGCCTTGAACTCAAGGAGCCTGTGTTCCTGAAGACCTTTGCGAAACAGGAGGTCGCTGGTCTGTTCCTGGAACGGGACGATGAGATCCTGGGACTCGTGGAGGTTCACCCCCGAGAAGTCCTGCGGGAGTACGGTTTCGCTACCGGCAGGACGGGAGAGGACCGTGAGCACTTGACTGTTGGGTGTTATGAGGTGGCCGGGGGCATGCCCAGGCTCGATATACTGGATGTCCTCATGTCTTCGGTTCTGGACATGACGGAGTTCCTCGACCGCCCCTTTCTGGAAGGGGTGGGCAGGATCGAATGGCCGGAGGGTTTCAACCCCTATTGGGTTTATGACAGGTATGGCTTCCGGAGGACCGAAGAACTCCGTCCCGGATGGTACGTGATGACCAAGCAGATCCACGATTGACGCAGTTCGCAATCGGGTCTCCGTTTCAGGACTCGGTGCGTGGGCAAATATGCTTGACCCATTGGGCACTCAGCTGCGTACCGGGCTGACACATGCCGGACATCGCACGCGCCGGAGGCGACCGGCCCTCCTTATTGAAAGTCGGCGGGACTCTAATGAGTGC
>PWUC01000017.1 GCA_003562655.1 Clostridia bacterium | reverse complement strand
TTCGAGCAACCCGCCCTGCCTCGTACGAGCATCCCTCTACTGCCCGTCACGGGCAGGATCGATACCCATTGTAGATCATTTCCCGGGCGATTAATAGCCAGACGCCAACGTCGTGCAATATCTCCACCTCCCGGATCCGGCTGCTGGCCGGGCATCACTGTGTAGTGGTGCCCGAGCGCGTCAGCATCGCCTGTGCGTCCTCGGGACACCTCTGGCCGGGAAAACGGTTTCCCATATGACCGAAAGCGATCAGTACCGCAAGCAGATGCGATCTCAAATCCTGTGCCGATATTGATCAAGATCCGCCGCCGTGATGAAAGGGCACGTCCGATCCCGACCGCACTGTCACAACCGGACGGCGATTCGCCCGCAGAGGCCTCTGCCGCGAGAGGGCGGGATGCGGCTTCGGTTTACCCGTGACCTGTGAACTATTCTGCGACCCCGGGGAGGGAAGCCTTGCCCGGATGAAGAAGGAATACCTGGCAGCGGTCGGATCGCGGAGGGTGTTGCATTTCTGTCAGATTCACCTGTCCAAGCAGTGAGTATCCCATACAGATTCACATTCCCGTTGTCTGGTGCAGACTCTGTGATATCCAGAGGAGGAGAGTGATCAGATCCGGTGTTTCCGGACAAGCCCATGAAAACCAGACTGACTGAAACTACGGCGGAATGGATGCCCGGAGGGGCCTTCAACCGTGACTTTGCTTACCGGTTTGCCCGGGTCGCCCCGTTTTTCGCCTTCGACCCCCGAAGCATGGGCTCGACAGTGCGGAGAAGGGGGCACCTGGAGGGATGGAGGGGGAACCGGGACAGGATCTCGGAGTTGCTGTTGAGGGACAATACGCGCTGGGGGGCGGATCCTGCTGCCCTTGAAGCCGCCAGGGAGCTGCAGGGAGAGAGTGCGTGTGTCGTCCTGGCCCAGGTCCGTCCCTCGGTGCTCGGCGGTACCGGTGGGGTGTTCCTGAAGGCACTCAGTGTGCTGGAGTACGCGCGGCGGCTGGCTCCCGTCGTCAAGGCCCGGGTGATCCCAGTGTTATGGGTGATCCCTGATCACAACTGGGGCGTCATCGGTCGCGTGCACTGCACGGGCAGGGACGGGAGGATTCACCGGCTCGCTTTTGAGCCGGATCCATCGGGCTGTGCCCCGGCCCATGAGATACCCATCCACCCCGGGATCAGCTTCCTTCAGGGCGAGTTTGAGGCGGTATTGGGTGCGGACGTCAGCAAGAGTGACGTGGTGGAACTCCTCCGCCGTACGGCCCGGGAGAGCGAGACGGTTACGGGCGGGTTTTGCCGCTTTCTATGTGAGCTCTTCTCCCACCGGGGACTGCTTCTAGTTGACGGCAGTTCTGTGGGGGTGCGGGAGCTGATCTCGCCCCTTCTGCAGCGGGCCGCGGTGCGGAGGTACAGCGTGGAGGGAGAACTGACGGTGGGGGCTGATCTTCTGGCCTCGAAGGGATACCGGGTCCCCTTCCCTGCAGGCACCGGACGTTCTCACATCTTTTTCGACTGCGAACGGGGGAGGGTCCAGCTCTTTCGCGAGGGTGACCGTTTTCGAGATCTGGAGGGAGCGGTCGAGATCGGTGCCTCAGCACTGACTGAACTGATCGGGGATGAGCCCCAGCGGTTCAGCCCCGGCGAGGTCCTGCGTCCCGTTGCCCAGGACGCTGTGTTGCCCGTTCTGGCTCACGTTGTGGGTGGCGAGGAGGCGATCTGCAGGGCCCAGGCCAAGGGGGTGTACTCATTGTTTGATGCCGCCATGCCCCCTCTGCTTTCCCAGGTGTCGCTGACCTTCATCGAGCCCCGGGTTGCGGCCGAGATCGAAGAGAGAGACATGCCCGTGGAGGCCATGGTGAAGGGATCGCAGTTCGAGGAGCGTCTTGAATCCACCCTGGCCGGCCTCGGTCAGCAGCACATTGATACTCTTTTCAGGGAAGCCTGGGACCGGATCGACCAGGCCCACGGCATGATCCGGAGCGGCCTGGAGGCGCAGGTTCCCTCCCTCAAGCATCTGGGTGAGGTCAATGCCGTTCACATGCGGCGGCAGATCAACTACTTTGACCGGAAGGCCCGGCAGCATCATCGCCGCAAACACCGGGAGGTGGTGCGGGGCTTCAGGTTGGTGCGCAACAGTCTGCGGCCGCTGGATGGCCCGCAGGAGAATCTCAGCTATCTTCCCCTTCTGGTCAGGCATGGAAGAGGGTGGATCGGCGAGGTCCTCGGCGCCCTGGCTTCGGAGGAGCAGATATGGGGACACTTCTTCGTGGAGTGGTCTGGATGAAGGAGACGGTGTGCCTCATCAACCTCGGCTGTCCCAAGAATCTGGTCGACAGCGAGGTCATGGGAGCGGAGCTGGCCGAGGCCGGCTACGACATCATCGATCAGCCCGGCCGGGCTGATGTGGTGGTGATCAACACGTGCGGGTTCATCGACGCCGCCAAGGAGGAGTCGCTGGATCAGATCTTCTCCCATCTGGAGCATCACCCGGGCCGCCTCGTGGTCAGCGGGTGTCTCGCCCAGCGCTATCGAGCCGAACTGCAAAGGGAGATCCCCGAGATCGACGGGCTGGTCGGGGTCAATGACCTGGCAGCGATCGCCTGTGTGGTCAGGGCGGCCCTGACCGGCCGCAAGATGGTTCGGGTCTCACCTTCGGGCGATGACCTTGCCCTTTCCGACGGGGTGCGGCGCCGGCGTCAGACTCCCCGTCACTATGGCTACGTCCGGATCGCCCAGGGATGCAGCCGGTCCTGCCATTTCTGCACCATACCGGCCATACGGGGTCCATACAGATCCAAGGATCCGGATCGCGTCCGGGCCGAGACAGAGGCCCTGGTCTCCGACGGAGCCCGAGAGGTAGTCCTGATCGCCCAGGACACCACCCGGTACGGCCTTGATTGCGGGGACCGCGATTTTGACCTGGCTTCCCTTCTGTGCGGGCTCTCCGCGCAATTCCCCGAGGTCTGGTTCCGCCTCATGTATGCCCACCCTGACGGGATCAATGATGAGCTGCTCGGTGTGATCGCAGAACGGGAGAATGTCTGCAGCTATCTCGACATTCCCCTGCAGCACATCAGTCCCGACGTGCTCGGCCGGATGGGCAGGGGCGAGGATCCCGCACAGGTGCGCCAGATGCTGCGCCACATCAGGACCCGGGTCCTCGACATCTCCCTGCGGTCTGCTTTCATCGTGGGCTATCCCCAGGAGACGGAGGAGGATTTCCGCCTGCTGCTCGATTTCGTCAGCCGTTGTGACCTGGACCACGTGGGTGTCTTTGCCTACTCCAGGGAGGAGGGGACCCGGGCCCATGCGCTGCCCGGTCAGATCTCCCACAAGGAGAGGCAGAGGAGGCGCAATGAACTCGTGCAGGTTGCCCGGCGAAGGTCTCGCCAGTTGAAGGAGCGCTTTGTCGGCCGGGTGCTTCCCGTCATCGTTGATGGAAGTGAGCATGGGAACCTGCTGGGCCGTCATCAGGGGCAGGCACCGGAGGTGGACGGCTACGTGTTCCTGGGTGAGGGTTCGGCGGCCCGGATCGGAGAGATGGTCCCCGTCGAGATCACCGGGGCTGATTCTGTGGACCTGTGGGGACGGATCACCGGGTTCTGCGTATAGATGGAAACTGCAGCACAAACTTCCTGCATATGCAATCTACCACACAGCCTTTTCCGTTTATCTCAATTATGTTAGCCTATTAATGAGTCTGCAAGGGTTTCATCCCACTTAGTTACGCGGCATGGGGCGTCCAACGGTGCGCTTGAAACGGAAAAGGGGGCGTTAAAATGGGCATTTCAGATCTAAAAGCTCCCCTGGTGTTGGTTTCAGCGGTACTGTGCCTGGCCGTTCTCCTGGGGGGATCAGCGCTGTACGAGCGGAGCCGTGCGCAGATACCCATCGAGGAGGTTCTGGCCGGGCATCCGCAGGTTGCCGATTTTTCCGTTGAGCGCAGGGACGCGTGGGTTGTGAAGCTCACCCTGGAGAGGGTGGAGGATCTGCGCCGGACCCACCGCGATCTCAGGGAGGCGATCGGGGACATTCTGAGAGGGGCCGCCTACAGGTTGGAGATCGTTGACTCACCCGATGCGGAGCTGACCCGCCTGTGGGTCGATCTGGAGATCATCGTGCAGCAGGGGGCGGCGAGCGGCCGATTTGCTGACATGCGCGACCGGCTTTGGGCAGAGCTCGCGGCTTCGGAGGATGTGCAGCTTAGTGTTCAGGTGGATGAGGACCGCATTTTTGTGGCAATGACCCGGGGTGAGAACTACCTGTATCGCGTGCTGCCCCGAACAGACTACCACTTGGTCAGGGAGGAATCCGGTGAGTAAGATCGCTGAGTACATGGGGCAAAATTGGAGAGAGTTCAGTCTGGGTGTCGCGGGTGGTTCGCTGGTGTTTCTCATCCTGCGCGGATACAATGTGTTCCCCCTGATCATCATCGGAGCCCTTCTTGTCGTGGTCTTGATGTATTCCCGGCTGGGAGGGGCCGGACCAGGCAAGGGCCTCGGCCTGACATCGGGCGCGGCCGGTGGGGGAATCAGCTTCGACGATATCGGGGGACAGAGCCGGGCCATCCGGGAGCTCAGAGAGAGTCTGGATCTGATCATCGGTGTCAGCAGGGCGAGTGAGCTGGGCATCCGTCCGCTGCGGGGACTGCTTCTCGTCGGTCCACCGGGAACCGGAAAGACCATGCTGGCCAGGGCTGCGGCAAATTACACCGGCTTCTGTTTCATGGCGACCTCGGGCAGTGAGTTCGTGGAGATGTATGCAGGGGTCGGGGCCCAGAGAGTGAGAGAGGTCTTCAACCGGGCCCGCAAGAAAGCGCGAAAACAGGGCGTGGATGCCGCCATGGTCTTCATTGATGAGCTGGAGATCGTGGGGGGGAAGCGGGGAAGGCACAGCAGTCACCTGGAGTATGATCAGACCCTGAACCAACTGCTCGTGGAGATGGACGGCATTGACCGCGACGAAAAGCCGCGGCTCCTGATCGTCGGGGCCACGAACCGAAGGGATCTTCTCGATGAAGCACTTTTGCGGCCGGGCCGGTTTGACCGCATCGTGCATGTGGATGTTCCAGACTCCGACGGGCGGCGAGAGATACTGTCGCTGCATATGGACAGAAAGCCCCTGGCCGAGGATGTGGATCTTGACGCAATATCCCGGGAGACCTACGGTTTTTCGGGTGCCCACCTGGAGAGCCTGGCCAACGAGGCCGCCATCAAGGCTTTCCGAGAGGACTGCGTCATGATCGAACAGAGGCACCTCCTGGAGTCGGTGGAGAAGGTGATAATGGGGGAGAGGATCGACCGGAGACCCTCCAAGCGCCAGCTTGAACGGGTTGCCGTACACGAACTGGGTCACGCTGTCATAGGTGAGGTCGTCCTGCCCGGCACCGTTGCCTCGATCAACATCACGCCCCGGGGCGGATCCCTGGGTTATGTGCGCAAGACAATGGGTGAGGACAAGTACCTTTATACGGCCGAGGAACTCATTGGAGAGATCCGTTTCGTCCTCGGTGGTTGTGCGGCAGAGCAGGTGCTGCTCGGGGAGAGCAGTACCGGGGTGAGCGGCGATTTTTCCCAGGCCTCATCCCTGGCCCGAAAACTGGTGTTCTCGGGAATGTCCCGCGCCGGCATCGTCTCGGAGGACATCATGCCCGATGCAAGCCTCGATGAACTCGTGGGCGAGATACTGAACGGAGAACTGTCGCAGGTGGTGTCCGTCATAGCATCCTTCAGCTGGATCTTTGACGTTGCAGTGCCCCGGCTCCTGGAGAAGGAGAGACTCGGCGGGGAGGAGTTCAGGAGACTCCTCACCGGTGAATCTTCTTCGAAGCGAGGCACACCATCCCCAATGCATCCTTCATGCGTCAGCTGTTGAGGGTGGGGTAGGGGGATGGCGACGGCATGGGCCTGGTCGGGTTCGAGCGAGTCACATACCAGCTGAGCCGCATTGAGGCTGACTCCCACCGGGGTGATTTGCAGAGCTGTGAGAAGGTGAGGGCCCGCAGCCTGCGGGCTCCCGGACTTTTCAGGCCATCCTCCCGAGAAGAACGAGTTGCGCAGATGACGAGTAGGTGCTAAGATGTGGAAAACCTGCCCGGCGCGAGTGACGCCTTGCGCTGCTGTACTGGGGGTTCTTGCAGGCCCTGTTCTCCCCTCCAGACCCCAGGTCGGCAGGACCCGATCGCCGAGGTTTCAGGATCGCCCCCAGCGAAGCTCGATCAACGGGTAGTCCAGGTAAGCCGGACGGGAGCATCCAGTTTCGTCAGGAGAGGACAGAGCGCCATGTCGGGTAAGTACGACGCTGAACATGTTCGTCGATGGTATGACGAATATGGAGATAGGGAGTGGTCACGACTCGAATCTGGCATTGCGAACAGGGTGAATTTCCACATCCACCAGAAGTATCTGGCCAGGTATGTGAAGCCGGGAGATCATGTCCTCGAGGCCGGTGCGGGCGCAGGTCGTTTCACGATTGAGCTGGGCAGACTGGGTGGTCGGATCACTGTTGGAGACATCTCGGTGCGGCAGCTTGAGCTGAACGAGGAGAAGGTGATCGAAGCCGGCCTGGAGCAGAGTGTAGTCGAACGCAGGCTGTTGGATATTGTGGATCTCTCCCATTACCGGACAGAGCGGTTCGATGTTGTCTGTGCATACGGGGGCCCTCTCAGCTATGTGTTCGAGCATGCAGAGCAGGCTCTGCAGGAGCTTGTGCGGGTCACGAAGACCGGTGGCTATGTGCTTCTCAGCGTGATGTCCCTGCTCGGGTCAGTTCGCAGGTACTTGCCGGGTGTTCTTGAACTTTGCGAGGAGCACGGTTGGGATGCCAATGAGGAAGTTGTGCGATCGGGTGACCTGTACGGTGAGATAGCGAGGAATGGGCATCATTGTCATATGTACAGGTGGTGCGAGCTGGAGGAGCTGTTGAGTCGTCACGGCACTGTTGTTGATGCTTCTGCGACCGGGTTCCTCACCATGCATAACGAGGAGTCGATAGAACTGTTGGAAACCGAACCCGAGAAACTCGACGCATTTATGCGGTGGGAAGTGGAGTTCTGCAGAGAACCCGGCGCGATTGACGCAGGAACCCATATCATCGCGGTGGTTCGGCGGGATTGAACTGTGCTCAGGATCACCAGGCTGAGTCCTGGATGCTGATCGAGGGAGCCCACGGGGGAACAGGAGCGCGGGGTTATCCCTGGTGGCGGGGCGCATTCCATTTCCCGGGTCCAGTAGGCTTCGGATCATCTCGTGTCGTTCTTGTTGGTGACTTACTGAGTGATGGTCATCCTGAGTGCCGACCGCTGTATCCGGTGGGAGGCGTCCTGCTGTTGATGCTGTTCGATCTGTGCGCCGGGTCTTAGCGACCCTCCAGACTTCTGATATGCTATATATGAAATCACTGCCGTCATGGGGAGGGTGGAGCCCGTGCACATTCGAGCAGAGGTCATCACCGTGGGCACCGAGATCCTTCTCGGAGAGATCCTCAACACCAATGCCCGGTACCTTTCGAAAAGATGCGCCGAACGAGGCGTAGACATCTATCACCACGTCACGGTGGGTGACAACCGCGACCGGTTGAGAGAATGCCTCTCGGTCGGACGATCCCGCGCAGATCTGATCCTGGTCACCGGTGGCATCGGACCCACCCCTGATGATATCACCCGGGAGGCAGTGGCTGACGTCTGGGGGAGGAAGCTCAGCCTCGACCCGAACCTTCTGCACGGGATGCAGTGCTTCTATGCCCAGCGATCCCTGACCATGAGCGACAACAACAGAAGACAGGCCCTGATACCCGAGGGCGCGGTCCCCCTCCGAAATGAGATGGGAACTGCACCGGGCTTTTTTCTCCGGGACGCGCAGGGCAGCGTCGCCTGTCTGCCCGGTCCTCCCGGGGAGATGGAGGCCATGTTTTCCGGCTCCCTGATCCCACTGCTGGAGGAGTGTGCGATGCTGCCTCCGACCCGGCTCTTCAGCTGCGACATAAGGACGGCGGGCATAGGCGAATCTGCCCTGGCCACCGAGATTGACTTCCTCCTGCGCGGGCAGTCCGATCCGACCATTGCCACCTACGCAGGTGAGGGGATGGTCAGGATCCGTCTCACCACCCGCGCGCACACTCAATCCGAGGCTCACGAGAAGTTTGCGCCCGTCATTTGCCGGCTGGAGGAAATCCTGGGTTCACACATCTACGGGTTTGATGACGAAACACTGCCGGGAGCGGTCGGAGACCTTCTTCGCCACCGCGGCCTGACCCTGGCGGTGGCCGAATCCTGTACGGGGGGCATGCTGGCAGAGATGATCACCGAGGCTCCCGGGGCCTCTGACTACTTCAGCGGCGGGATCATCTGCTATGCCAACGAGGTCAAGATGTCCGCTCTGGGGGTCGGGGCAGATCTGCTGCGGGAGTTTGGTGCGGTCAGTGAGCCGGTGGCTGCGGGCATGGCCGAGGGTGTCATGAGGGCCATGGATGCTGGGGTCTCTGTCGCGGTGACTGGCGTGGCCGGTCCGGCGGGTGGAAGCCGGGAGAAACCCGTAGGCACGGTGGTCTTTGCCTTCGGTGGCCCCTGGGGAGTCGTCACCGGGCGTCGGAGGTTTTCGGGTTCACGGCACAGAATCAGGAGGCTCAGCGCCATCTCCGCCCTCGTGCGACTGCGCGAGCTGATCCTGCAAGACGACGGAGGGCCTTGACCGCGAACATATGTTCGATCATACTGAAGGAGGATGAGGATCCCTGGGTGTCCGCACCTTCATATGCATTTCTCTCGATGACGCGATTCGCGAGGCGCTGAGGCAGTGGCAGGTCCAGCTGGGCACCGAATGCGGAGAGGCCTTTCGGCCGGTTGCACTGGACCACATGCATGTGACGCTGAGTTTTCTGGGCGATGTGGAGGCAGAAAGGATTCCTGCCATATCGGACAGCGTAGGGCGGGCGGTGGCGGATCTCGATCGGTTTCGGATGACCGTTTCCTCCTCCGGCGCCTTTCCCAACGCGAGCAGGCCGAGGGTATTGTGGGCCGGGGTGGATGAGGGACGGATCGCGGTCATGCAGCTGCAGGGAGCCGTGGCTGCAGCCCTGCAGGCGGAACAGGGCCTGGAGCCTGAGCGGCGCAAGTTCCACCCCCATGTCACTGTCGCCCGGGCAAACCGTCGCCGCAGGATTCCCGGGGTGGAAGGGGCCCTGGCCGAGACCCGCGGTAGAGAGTGGGGTTCCCAGTGGGTGCAGCGGGTGGACGTGATGAGGAGCGATCTGCGCCCCGGAGGGCCGGTCTATACGATCATGGAGAGCCTGCCCCTTGCATACGGGCGGAGGAATTGTTAAATTATACCAAAGGGGGAATGCTTTCGTGAATAAGAAGGACGCCCTTGAGGGGGCGATTGCACAGATCGAACGGCAGTTCGGCAAGGGGGCCATCATGAGGATGGGCGAATCCACCATGATGGGCAAGGTGGCGGCAGTATCGACGGGCTGTTTGTCTCTGGACATTGCCCTCGGTGTGGGAGGGATCCCCCGGGGGAGGATGGTTGAGCTTTACGGCCCTGAAGCTTCGGGAAAGACCACCGTGGCTCTTCACATTGTTGCCGAGGCGCAGAAGGGGGGGTACGCTGCCTTTATCGATGCCGAGCACGCCCTGGACGCCTCGTACGCGCGAAGGATAGGCGTCGATGTGGACAATCTGCTCATCTCCCAGCCGGACACGGGGGAGCAGGCCCTGGACATCGCGGAGGCACTGGTTCGAAGTGCTGCCGTAGACGTTGTGGTCATCGATTCCGTTGCGGCGCTGGTACCCCGGGCGGAGATCGAGGGCGAAATGGGAGACAGCCACGTGGGACTGCAGGCTCGCCTCATGTCCCAGGCCATGCGGAAACTGGCCGGTGCCACCTCCAAGTCTCACACCATCGTCGTCTTTGTCAACCAGCTTCGCGAGAAGGTAGGTGTCATGTTCGGCAGCCCGGAGGTCACTCCCGGGGGTCGGGCACTGAAGTTCTACTCCTCGGTTCGCATTGATGTCCGGCGAATCGAGGCCCTGAAGGATGGAGCGGAGAGCATCGGCATCAAGGTGAGGGCCAGGGTGGTCAAGAACAAGGTGGCTCCGCCCTTCCGCCATGCCGAGTTCGATCTCATGTACGGTACCGGCATCTCCCGGGAGGGCGACCTGCTCGATCTCGGGGTGGAGCATGATCTCATCAGCCGGGCGGGCTCCTGGTATTCCTACGGTGATGAGCGAATGGGACAGGGACGAGAAAACGCCAAGAAGTGGCTGGCTGAGAACCCCGAGGTTGCCGATGCCGTGGAGGAGACCATCCTGGAGAAGCTGGGCATTTCGCGGGGTGCCGCCGATGACGAGCCCTCCGGGGGATGACCGAAAAAGACAGATCACCCGGGCGCGAGAACATGCCTTCCGCCTGCTGTCGCGCAGGTCCAGGACCGCCTCTGAGATGCGGGATCGTCTCCGCAGGAAGGGGTTTGGCGGTGACATTGTCGAGGAGTGCGTGAGCCAGCTGCTGGCCGAGACCTTTCTGGATGATGCATCCTTTGCTCGAGAGTATGTGGACTACACCCGGGAGCACAAGCCCATGGGACGGATTCGGCTGCACCAGGAGCTGCGGAAGCGCGGGGTGGATGATGGTCTGATCACGCAGGTGCTGGCCGACATCACCCGGGAGGATGAAGAGGTGATGGCGCGGAGGGTGCTGCAGCGCCGTGGCGGCATCCCCGACATGGATCTGCCCGCCGAGGAAAGGCAGCGGCAGGTTCGGCGGCTCTTTTCCTATCTGGCGCGAAGAGGTTTTTCCCGGTCGCTGATCCGGCGCCTACTTGATCCCTATGCCTAGGTGGTCGATGTCTGCCGTCGCCGGTACCGGCAGGGGCATCGCACAGGACGCTGTCAGGGGACCCCGGATCTTTGTCACAGAGCCGGCAGCAAGGACGCAGCTGGGCTGTCCAGGGGACTGCCTGCAGACCCGCAGGCGGCGAGGGGAAGGTTCTGGCCGTGGTTTTCGTGGGGCTCGGGGACAATCCAGTCGCCCTTTGCGACCTCGAACCGTGGACAATCGGCCCGTCTTGTGGTACTCTCAATCCAAACAGATGGGGTCTAGTGTTCTGTGGGTTTTTCAGGCGCAGTCTAGCCGCAGGGCTACCCGAGGCCAGTCTTTTTTGCGAGTCTACCAACACGTTTTGTGTTGAATGAATAGCATCCTGCCCTGAGGTTTGGGGAAATCACGGTGATTGGTCACAATTCATCCCGGGAGACTCTCCCGGTGGGTGCATTCATGGTGGATCGAAAGGCCGGGTCCCGCGGGCTCGGTCTTACTCATGTGAACTGTGGCGAGAATGGAGGTGTCTGTCATTAATGCGGGACTTGTTTTAGCGATTGGTTTTGCAACGGCCTTAGTATTCTTCCTGTTTGGATTCTATCTACGCAAATACATGGCAGAGGCCAAGATAGATTCGGCTGAGCGCGAGGCCGTGAGGATCCTGAATGATGCATCCAAGGAGGCGGAGCGCAAGAAAAAGGAGTCGGTCCTACAGGCCAAAGAGGACATCTACAAGATGAGAACCTCCTTTGAGAACGACACCCGGGAGCGGCGTTCCGAGTTGCAGAAAATGGAGCGTCGGTTGATGCAGAAGGAGGAGTCTCTGGATCGCCGCACCGAGACCCTCGAGAATAGGGAAGAGAAGGTCAAGGTGCGGTCTGAGGAGCTGGAGCGCCTTGAGGCCTCCGCCGAGAAGATGATGCAGGAGCAAAACCGGGAGATGGAGCGGATTGCCGGTCTCACCAGGGACGAGGCGCAAAGACAGATTCTTGATGAGGCTCAGAGGGAAGCTCGGCGCAAGGTTGCCTCCATAGAGCGCGAGGTCGAGACCGATGCGCGCGAGGGAGCGCAGAGAAAGGCCCGGGAGATTGTCGCCCTCGCCATTCAGCGCTGTGCCGCCGATCAGGTCAGTGACAGCACAGTGTCCGTCATTGAACTGCCGAGCGATGATATGAAGGGACGCATAATTGGCAGGGAGGGCCGGAACATACGCGCCTTTGAGAGCCTGAGTGGGGTCGATGTCATCATTGATGATACCCCGGAGGCCGTGGTGGTCTCATGTTTTGATCCCATTCGGCGCGAGAAGGCCCGGTTGACGTTGGAGCGCCTGGTCGCCGATGGGCGAATCCATCCGGCCAGGATTGAGGAGATGTATGAAAAGGTTGAGCGGGAGCTGGAGGAGCTGATCCGTGAGACCGGCCAGCGGGCGGCCTACGATGCGGGAGTACACGGCCTTCACCCGAGGTTGGTGGATCTTCTCGGACGGCTGAAATACCGCAGCAGCTACGGTCAGAACGTGCTGAAGCACTCTCTCGAAGTCTCATACCTGGCGGCCATGATGGCATCGGAGCTGCAGGTGAATGTCAATCTTGCCCGGCGGGCCGGACTGGTCCACGACATCGGAAAGGCTGCGGACCACGAGGTTCAGGGTACGCACGTTGAGATCGGAAGGGAGCTGCTTCGCAGGTACGGAGAAAAGGAGCCGGTCATTGATGCCATGAGCTCGCATCACGGCGATTATGAGGCCAGAAACGTGGAGGCGGTCCTCATCGCCGCCGCCGATGCTCTTTCCGCTGCCCGGCCCGGGGCCAGAAAGGAGACCCTGGAAGCCTACGTGCAGAGGCTTGCCAAGCTCGAGGAGATTGCCGATTCCTTCGATGGGGTGGACAGAGCCTACGCTATCCAGGCGGGCAGGGAGATACGGATCATGGTCAAACCCGACGAGATCGATGACCTCGAGGCGTACGGCCTGGCAAGAGACATCGTCAGGCATGTGCAGGAGCACGTAGAGTACCCGGGTCAGGTCAAGGTGACTGTCATAAGACAGACACGGGCAGTCGAATACGCCAAGTGAGATCCTCTATCCTGGGAGGCCCGAAATCGGATGACCCGTCCGGTTTCGGGCCTTTCTTTCTGGAGGGATACGGTGTTTCTTAGCGAAACGGTATAGTGGGTTTGGAGGGAAAAGGACGTGAGGATTCTAATCATCGGCGATGTGGTTGGACGGCCCGGCAGACATCTGCTCCGGGATGAGCTCTGCACAATCCGGGCCGAGCGCGCAATAGACATTGTCGTTGCCAATGGAGAGAACGTCGCCGGCGGTGCAGGGATCACTGCCAAGACCGCGGCGGAGCTCTTCTCTGCAGGGGTCGACGTGATCACCTCGGGAAACCACATATGGGACCAGAGAGAGGCCATCGACTACATAGCGGAGGAGCCCCGTCTGCTGCGGCCCCTCAACTACCCCGAGAGCGCTCCGGGGCGTGGTCACTACGTGATCGAGGGGACCGGGGGCTTCCCCGTTGTGGTGGTCAACGTGCACGGCCGCGTCTTCATCGACACCGGTTTTTCCTGTCCCTTTCAGGGCATGCAGGAGCTTCTCAACGGGCTCAAAAAGGAGATGCACCTGGATGAGGCCGCCATCGTGGTGGATTTTCACGGTGAGGCGACATCGGAAAAAGGGGCCTTCGCGCGGCACTTCGACGGGCAGGTGGCCGCTGTCGTCGGCACACACACCCATGTGCAGACGGCGGATGCCGGCCTGCTCCCCGGGGGCACAGCCTACGTCACCGATGTGGGGATGACGGGTTCATCCGAGGGAATTCTGGGTGTCAAGCCCGGGGCAGTGATCCGTCGATTTCTCACCCAGATGCCCGTTCGGTTCGAAGTTGCTGGCGGTGCCCGCGTGTTGAACGCGGTGGTGCTGGATTTCATCGTGGACGAGGGGAGGCCTCAGGTGCGGGACATAAGCCTGGTCAATGTATCCTATGATGACGGGAAGGAGAGGCGATGAATGATGCCAAAGAGGGAGTTTCTCCAGGGCAATGAGGCGATACTGGAGGGAGCGCTCGCGGCGGGAGCGCGCTTCTTTGCCGGTTATCCCATAACGCCATCTTCCGAGATCGCCGAGGGTGCCTCACGCAAGCTGCCGGCCATCGGCGGCGTTTACCTGCAGATGGAGGATGAGCTGGCGAGTATGGCAGCGATCATCGGGGCGTCCCTGGCCGGCGCCAAGAGCTTCACGGCCACCAGCGGCCCCGGGGTTTCACTCATGCAGGAGAACCTCGGTGTGGCCATAATGGCCGAGGTCCCCTGTGTCATCATCAACATCCAGCGGTCCGGACCCAGCACCGGGCTGGCGACCAAGCCGGCCCAGGCTGATACCATGCAGGTTCGGTGGGGCTCCCACGGCGACCACTCGGCCGTGGTCCTGGCCCCGTCCTCGGTGCAGGAGTGTTTTGACCTGACCGTGCGCGCCTTCAACCTGGCAGAACAGCTGCGGCATCCGGTGTATGTACTGGCCGATGAGATCGTCGGACACATGCGGGAGGACGTCCTGATCCCGGGCGACGTTGAGGTGATCAGCCGGAGATCTCCAGATGCAGACCCCGCCAGCTTCAGAATCCATGATCACGATGAGCGGGGGATTCCGGTCCCGCTGCCGCCCTTCGGATCGCCCTACATCTATCATGCCAACTCCTCGATGCACGACGAGACGGGTTTCCCCAACTCCGACCCCGAGAATGCGGCCCGCATGATACGTAGGCTGCACGATAAGGTTGAGAATGCGGTCGGGGAGATCACGGATTTCTCGTTCTTCGGGGATGAAAATCCCCGCGCCCTGATCATCGCCTACGGTTGCTCTGCGCGGACGGCCCAGCAGCTGGTGCTGGATCAACCCTTCGGTCCCGGTGGGGTCTCACTGCTTCAGCTCAAGTCCCTCTGGCCCTTCCCAGATGCCGTGATCGTCGACGCCGCCGCGGCCGGGGTCCCGGTGGTGGTCCCGGAGATGAACCTGGGGCAGGTGGTGCGCGAGGTGAGAAGGGTCCTGGGACCCGACTATCCCTGCCACAGCTGCACCAAGAGCAACGGCCTTCCCATCAGCACTGCAGAGTTGATCTCGTTCATCGAGGAGGAAGTGTTATGAAAGCTCCAGGGCAGGTTGCCCGGTATCTCAAGAGCGAGGCACTCCCGCTATTTTGGTGTCCCGGATGCGGCAATGGCATCATCCTGGGTTCGCTCATGCGGGTCTTCAATCGGATGGACCTGGCGCCGGAACGCACGGTTGTCAGCACGGGGATCGGTTGCTGGGGCAAGGCCGACGACTACCTGAAGACCAACTCCATTCACGGCACCCACGGCCGGGCCCTCCCCTTTGCCACCGGGGTCAAGGCCGCAGCCGGTGAGCTGACGGTCCTGGCACTGATGGGTGACGGGGACTGCGCCACCATCGGTGGCAACCACTTCCTGCACGCGGCTCGTCGCAACATCGACGTCACTGCCGTCGTGTCCAATAACTTCAACTACGGGATGACCGGTGGCCAGTATTCGGCGACGACTCCGGTGCACAGCTACACCAGCACCAGTGTATATGGAAATCCCGAGGGAGACTTCGACATATGCGAGATAGCCGTCGCGGCCAGGGCAACCTTTGTGGCCCGGAGCACCGTCTATCACGTGAACATGTTGGAACGAATCCTCGAGGACGGGATCCGTCACCGGGGGTTCTCCCTGGTTGAGATATACTCCTCATGCCCCGTCTACTACGGCCGCTACAATCAGCACCCGACGCCCGTCGACATGATGAACCTGTGGAAGTCGAGGGCGGTTCCCGTTGAGCGTCACCGGGGTATGGAGGGGGAGGCGAGGGCGGCTCACTTCCCGATCGGTGTTCTTCACAGAGATGACAGGCCCGACTTCAACACCCGCTACGAGAAGATTCAGAAGGAAGCGAGCGCACGGATGGGGGAGCAGAAGTGATGGCAAAGATTAGCGGCGCTGCGTCCGGGCAGCGCACAGAGATCGTCCTCGCCGGGGTCGGCGGTCAGGGTCTTGTCTACCTGGGAAGGTTGCTGGGGCAGGCCGCGGTGGAGGCGGACCTGCATGCGGTTCAGACCCAGAGCTACGGGGTGGCCTCCCGCGGAGGGTTCACCAAGTCGGAGGTCATCCTGGCCCGGGCTCCCATCGCCAACCCCACAGTTGAGCGGCCCGACGCGGTCCTGGCGCTGACGGAGGAGGCCCACGGGCGGTACAGTGGCAAACTGCCCGGGGGTGCGATCCTGGTCTATGATTCCGATGGCGTATCCTGTGAACAGGCGGAGGGCGAGGTGGGACTGCCGCTGACCTCCACCGCCCGTCGACTGGACCTCATGGGAAGCTACAACGTGATGGCCCTCGGCGCCTTCGCAGTCGTGGCGCACGTACTGCCCACCGGTGCGCTGCGGGAGCTTCTTGCGGGGCAGAACCTTGAGGCCTTCGATGCCGGGGTGTCCCTGGCGCTGGGAGAGGGATGATCATGCAGAGATTGACCGCACAGGCGCGGGAGCTGCACATGGACTCATTGGTGGTGGATGCCCACGTGGATACGGTGATTGCCCTGGTCTACGGGCGGCGTTCGCTGGGACAGCGTTCGAGTGAGGGGCACGTGGACCTTCCCCGCCTGCAGGAGGGCGGGGTCGATGTGCAGTTCTTCGCCCACTACATTGAACCCCAGTTCAAACCCGATCGGGCTCTTTTCCGGTTCATGCAGATGGCCGACGCCTTCTACCGGGAGGTCGAGGCGAACCCGGAGGTGGCGGAGGTGGCATACACCGTCGGCGACATCCGGCGGATCACCTCTGGGGGACGGATTGCCTGCATACTGACCGTCGAGGGCGGGGAAGTTCTGCAGGGGGACCTGGGTGTACTGCGGATTCTCCACCGGCTGGGGATGCGCAGCCTGGGGATGGTTTGGAACCAGCGCAATCTGCTCGCCGATGGCATCGGTGAGGCCAGGACCGGCGGGGGGCTTACCCGTCTCGGAGTTGAGGCCGTCCGGGAGATGGACCGCCTGGGCATTGTGATTGACGTGTCGCACCTGTCGGATCCCGGTTTTTGGGACGTCGTTGAGCACACAGAGGGGCCCTTCATCGCCAGCCACTCCAATGCGCGGGGCCTCTGCCCCCATCCGCGCAACCTGACCGATGAGCAGATCAGGGCTCTGGCGGCCAAGGGCGGGGTCATGGGCATGAACTTCGCCCCGGCCTTCGTCCATCCGGAGGATGCGACCCTGGAGGGGGTCCTCGATCACGTGGACCACATCGCCGAACTGGTCGGCACCGGTCACATCGGTCTCGGATCGGACTTTGACGGAATTGGAAGACCCCCCCGGGGGCTGGAGGACGTCACCCGGCTCCCTCATCTGACCCAGGGTCTGCTGGATCGGGGCTATTCTGATGAGCAGGTCAGGGCGGTGCTGGGTGGGAACTTCCTGCGTGTACTCGAAGGCGTCTGGAGGGATTGATGTCTGGGGGAAGCCGTGCGGATCTGCACCTCCATTCAAACCTGTCCGACGGCCTGCTGACACCGGAAGAACTGGTGCAGAGAGCCCAGCTGGTCGGCCTGGGCTGCATCTCTTTGTGTGACCACGACAGCACCGGCGGGGTGGAGCGGGCGGTGCGCTGCGGGAGGGAGCTCGGGGTGCGGGTGATCCCCGGGGTTGAGCTTGGGGTGCATATGGATGGCGGCAGAGCCGGATCGGCAGGGGGCCCGGACCCCGGAGAGGTTCATCTTCTCGGATACGGAATGCGGGGCGGGAACCTGGAGCCCTTTCTGCAGCGGTTGAGGGAGGGTCGCCTCCGGCGCCTCACCCGCATCCTCGCGCGCCTGGACGATCTGGATATGCACCTGACTGAGGAGGAAGTCCTCCGGGTTGCAGCGCCCTCCCTGGCGCCGGGTAGGCCCCACATTGCCCGGGCTCTGGTGAGGCGCGGTCACTGCAGGAGCATCGGCGAGGCCTTTTCCCGTCTGCTCATCCCCGGCAAACCCGCCTATGTGCCCAGGGAGAGGGTCAGTGCCCGGGAGGGCATCGAGGCCATCCGTGGGGCGGGCTGGATCCCGGTGGCGGCCCATCCGGGGCTCGGCGGCATCGCCACGCCCAGGCTGAAGGAGCTGGTGGAGTTGGGCGTGCAGGGCGTAGAGGTGGTGCACCAGGATCATTCCCTTGAGGCGGTTCGGAGACTGCTGCGCTTCGCCCGCTCGAGAGATCTCATCTGCACGGGTGGGTCCGATTTTCACGGCCGGGCCAGCGACCCCCGCCTGGGTGAGGTCACGATACCGATGGGCTGGACGCGACGACTGCTCTGATCTCGGGGCTCAGGGTTATGGGTCAACTCCCACCGTCATACTATGGAGGGAACTCTCTGACGGAGGGGATGGTCTGAGGTGGACTCGAAACCCTGTGCAGAGGATCGGATGATGAAGACAGAGGAATATGTTCTCTCGCTGGAGAGGCGGATCAGGACGCAGCAGGATCAGATATCCAGGTTGAGAAGAAGAGGCCGGGTTCTGATGAACCTGCTGCTCGAGCTGGGCGTTGCCAGACGGCCGGTGAAGAGGGAGGGTGGGGGCAGGGTCCTCCCATTCATTGCCGAGGATCCGACCTCTGAGCGGTCCTGACAGCGGGGCACCGCTAGTGGTAAAATGCACCTGTGTTGCACTGGAGGGAGCTGGAGACATGCCGCCGCGGGAAGATGCAGATGTCACCAATCAGAATGAGGCAGACTCTTTTGTGCCCCTGTCAGATCTGGGGCAGCAGCTGGGCATTGGTCCGAAGGCGTTCCGTGCGGTTCTGAGTATGTATGCCGACCTCCTGCCCGTGCATGAAGTGGGGGAGGAACGGGGCCTGGCCAGCTCCTGCGTGCAGCTGCTGGAGCGCATACATACGCGCACCCTCGAGGGACACACCGAGGAGGAAATCCGGTCCGAGCTGGAGCTGGCGCGGGGCAGGGATGAGACGAGTGCGGCCGCCGACATCGAGATGGGGGATCAGGAGGGAGAGATCCTCGCGATCCTGCACGAGCTGCGGGAGAGGCTGCAAAAAGCAGAGGAGAAACGGGCTGAGGACCGGGACAAGCTGATGATGATGCTGCTGCGCACCCAGAAGGAGATGCAGCAGGTGCGCTACGAGCTGGCCAAGACCAGGGGGCGGCGGCGGAAGGGGATGTGGAACCGGTTCCTGGGGGTATGAGGGAACTGCAGGAAGGATGACGTATGTGCGGGATCTATCGACGCTGTACAGGCCTGAATCCGTCGCGATCATCGGGGCTTCCGGCACCCGGGGCAAGATCGGCAATGCGGTGGTCCGAAACATCATCGAGTCCGGGTACGGTGGAGCCATCTACCCGGTCAATCCCGGAAGAGACACCGTTGAGGGCTTGAGATGCTATCCCCGGGTAGGCGACATTCCCGACCGGGTAGATCAGGCTGTCATATGCATTCCCGCCCCCGTCGTGGCCGGGGCCATGCGAGAGTGTGGGGAGGCGGGGGTGAAGTCAGTCGTGACCATCAGCGCCGGTTTCCGGGAGGTCGGCCCGGAGGGCGCTGAAATGCAGCGGGAGATTGCGGACATCGCCGAGGCGTACGGCATGAACATGATGGGGCCGAACTGCCTCGGGGTGATGGACACCCATACACCCCTGAACGCGTCCTTTTCCGATGGTTTCCCCCTGCAGGGAAACATCGCGTTCTTCTCCCAGTCGGGTGCTCTGTGCATTGCGATCGTGGACTGGGGACGGGAACAGGGCCTGGGCTTCAGCAAGTTCATCAGCATGGGCAACAAGGCCCAGCTGGACGAGGCCGACTTCATCGCTGATGCCGCCCGGGATCCGGATACCCGGGTGATCCTTCTCTACCTGGAGAGCATAGAGGATGGCGAGGCCTTCATGAAAGCGGCGGCAGAGGCCGTCAGCGAGAAGCCTGTCGTGGTGGTCAAGTCGGGGGTCAGCGAGGCCGGGGCACAGGCTGCATCCTCGCACACCGGGGCCCTGGCGGGAACCGACGCCGGGTTTGAGGCCGCCTTCAAGCAGAGCGGTGTTCTGCGGGCCCGCGCCATGGAGGAGCAGTTCGTCAAGGCGGTCGCGTTCGCCAGGGAGGGGGTCAGGCCCCGGGGGCGGCGCGTTGCCATCGTGACCAACTCGGGGGGGCCGGGCGTCATGGCCGTGGATGCCATCGAGACCGGGGGGCTGGAGCTGGCAGCCTTCACCGGGGAGACGACCGATCACCTGAAGTCAGGTCTCGCTGGCATCGCCAGCGTGGCGAACCCGGTGGATGTGACGGGCCAGGCATCGGACCTCGATTACCGCGTGGCCCTGGAGAGCTGTTGCTCGGATCCCGGAGTTGACATGCTGATGACAGTACTGGCTCCCACGGCGGTTCTGGACTCGGTGGCCGTGGCAGGGCACATCCTCGAGATCAGCCGATTGCACCCCGAGAAGCCCGTCGTCGCCTCCTTCACGGGAGGGGCGAGTGTGGAAGAGGCAATCCAGATGCTGCGGGGCGAGCGCATACCCTGTTTCCAGTTCCCCGAGGCAGCCGTGCACTGTCTTTACACCATGATTGAGTACCAGGAGGCCCGGAGGCGGCTGCAGGAGGGCAGACCATTGACCTTCACTGGTGACCGGGCCCGGGCCGAGGAGATCTTTGACGGCGTGCGTTCCGACGGTCGCAGGGTCTTGCTGGGACCGGAGGCCATGGCCGTGGCCGAGGCCTACGGCATCGGCACTGTTCCCTCGAGACTGGCGACCTCTGCAGCGGAGGCGGCGCAGCAGGCCGGCGAACTCGGATTTCCCGTGGTGCTGAAGGTGGCCTCCCCCCAGATCATCCACAAGACCGACATCGGCGGGGTCCAGCTGGGGCTCGAGGACCCGGACGCCGTCGAGAAGGCCTACGCGTCAATCATGGACGGAGCGAGGCGGGGGGCAGAGGGCGCCCGGGTGTACGGCGTCGAGGTCCAGAAGATGTTTCCCCCGGGGCAGGAGCTCATCGTGGGTCTCTCGAGGAACCCGGAGTTTGGTCCCCTCCTGATGTTCGGGCTCGGCGGCATTTTTGTGGACCTGATGAAGGATGTGTCCTTCCGCCTGGCCGGGTGGCTGACCGATGTACACGTCAGCCAGATGATCCGGGAGACCAAGGCCTACGATCTGCTGCGTGGTTACCGCGGCGAGGCTCCAAAGGACCTGGAGGCGGTGGAGGAGACGGTGGCCCGCGTGGCCCAGCTGGCCCGGGATTTTGACGAGATTGAGGAGATGGACATCAACCCCTTCTTCGCCTACGAGGAGGGAGTTGCTGCCCTGGATGTGAAGATCACACTGGCTTCGAAGGAGGAGGCAGGTCAATGAGGATAGAGGTGCTCGGACCCGGTTGTCCCAAGTGTGAGAAGACGGAGGAGATCCTCCGGGAGGCAGCCCGGGACGTGAAGGAAAAGGTCGAGTTGACTCACGTGACCGACGTGGCGACCATATCCGAGCGGGGCGTGTTCATGACTCCCGGGGTCGTGATCAATGATGAGATCGTATCCGAGGGCAGGGTGCCAACCCCCGAGCAGGCCCGCAAATGGCTGCAAAGAGCATAGGAGGTCAGAGGGGGGGATCCGGCCGGGAGGCCGGATCCTTCTCTGGGGGGAGGCAGTCAGTCTCCTGGGCCTGGCCCCCGGGATTGCACCTGTTGGCGGCTCCCATGGTGGGGGGCGGAGGTGCCTGCCCGTCGTCTCCGAAATGCAGGGAGATTCCGAAGGGGGACTCACATGGCCGAATGGCAGGACCTCAATGACAGCACCCGGTCAAAATGGGAGATCAATGCTGGGAATTGGGACGGGTACACAGGTGACGAGGGAAACCGTTTTCACCTTGACCTGATCCGACCCGCCACGGAGAGGCTTCTGCATATCAGGCCGGGACAGCGAGTCCTCGATGTGGCCTGCGGAAATGGCAACTTTTCCAGGAGACTGGCCCGGCTGGGCACTGAGGTCCTGGGGATTGATTTCAGCCCTGCCCTCATTGATCGCGCCCGGGCCAGGTCGGGGGGAGGAGGGGAGAACCCTCGGTACCAGGTGGTCGATGTCACCGACTACGCCGCTCTGATTGATCTGGGAGAGGAGGCGTTCGACGCCGCCGTTGCCAACATGGCATTGATGGACATCAGCAACCTGCGTCCCCTGGCCACAGCCCTCCCCGGATTGCTGAGGCCCGGTGCTCCCTTTGTCTTTTCCGTGTCTCATCCCTGTTTTCAGACACCGGATGCCAGGAGGATTTACGAGGAGCACGATGCGGAAGGCAAAATGGTAGCACGGAGCATGGTGCAGGTTGGACACTACATCACTCCAAAATCCCACGAGGGCACCGCCATTCCCAATGAACCCGTACCCTCGAGATATTTCCACCGGCCTCTGTCAGCAATACTGCAGCCGTTTTTCGAGCAGGGCCTTGTCCTCGATGGTATGTATGAACCCGTTTTCGAGGAGGGAGGTGACGGGCAGAGATTCGAGTGGACGGAACTCCCCCCTGTGATCGTCTGCCGCGTCAGAAGAATCCCACTGCAGTAATGATACCGGTTTCAGATTTGATGATCACCTTGCAGGCAGAACCGTTCCCCGGCAGAGAAGTCTTCTCCATAGAATCTCACAAACAGAAGGCCCCTTAGCTCCGCCTCAGAAACCCCGGGATGCCTCGCCCGCAGTGAGGCCAGCGCCAGCGTCCCGGCCATTGCGTACATTGAACTAGCCATTTGCAGGCGTTCAGTCCCTGATCTTGCCAATAGCATTTTCAGATTCGATCTTCGGGTCTGTGTCCTCCATGGTAAGATCAGCCTCCAAATGCTCTGCAGCTCGAGCTGCTGGATCCATTTCGAGATATATGCCGTGTCCAGGCCCTCGCACCGCAGCAGTATTCTAACATCCTTGATCTGCAGTTCGGAGTGACTGTCTCTCGCCCAGTCCAGCTTTGCCAGAATCAGATCGTCCGGGCTGATGACGGGGACTGTCTCCCCGAGGACTCGGATGAAATGACGATTATCAAACGCAATTCGTGCATACCTGGTATCTGGTCGCGGGATCAGATCTACCTTCACGATGGATTCCTCGTGAATGACATTGACCATACCCGGCGGCCAGTGAATCGCCCGTCGGGCAGTGTCAGCGTCGATGTAGGCATCCTCCAGCGCAGTGACCAGACGGTCGACATCAATGGCAGGGGGAACTATGTATGCGGATATCCCTGGTCATCCGTCGGCGTGCATACAGACTCATGGCCACGGACCCAGTTATCATGTGGGAGATCTCGGCCAGGGTCAGGCGTCGTGAGATGTCCAACAGGACATCCATCTGCTCTGGCACGTCACACCTCCATATGCGCTACCCTGATCGCGGATCCCTTTCGACGGAACATGACCTTCGTCCTGGAGAACGGTTCTCTTCCACCATGGTACCCCGTTGCACCCTGTGTTTGCCACTCATACTGGGACCCCTTTGCGCTTCACGACTCGGTGAGCTGATTTGCACGAAGACGCGCAGGGTTCTTCAGGCCTGTTGTAGAAGCCATTGCACCGAGGATGATGTGCGTCTGCTGGTACATCCGGAAAGTGAGGCGATGGATTTGACAGACCTCACCACAGACTATGCCGGTTTGAAACTGAAACACCCCATAATGGCTGCAGCTGCCGGTATAACGGCCACAGTCGATCGCATGCGTCGCGCCGAAGAGGCCGGGGCCTCTGCAGTATCTGTCAAGTCCCTCTTCGAGAACCCGATTGTGCGCCAGGGTGATCCCACCCCCCACATGCGGGTGGTCCGTCATGGTCGGGGTTCCCGGGCCTTTACGCTCTACTCGTATGAACAGGCTGCTCACATGGACGAACACGAATATGCCGATCTCATCCACCGGGCGAGGGCGAAACTTGGCATTCCCTTGATTGCCAGTATCGACTGTGCTGATCCCCGGGCCTGGGCCAGCTATGCTGCTCTCGTGGAGCAGGCGGGTGCTGATGCCATAGAGGTCAAATCGTGCCCCCATGGTGAGCACATGATGAGTGGGAACGAACTCGCCGCAGCTGTGCGGCTGGTCAGGGATACGGTGGGCATCCCGGTCGTTGCGAAGATGCCTTCTCAACTGACAAACCCGTACCAGACTGCCCTAGACATCGAGGCGAACGGAGCCGACGCCCTGATCATGTTCAATCGCCTAGTCGGTCTGGACATCGACACTGAAGACTGCCGACCAATCATGCACGGCAGTTTCGCGGGTCACGGGGGGCCCTACGCCATATACTACCGCCTGCGTTGGATCGCGCAGGTTGCACCGGAGATCAGAATACCGATATGCGGCACGGGTGGAGTATCATCAGGTGAAGATGTCGCGAAATACGTTCTGGCCGGGGCAACCTGCGTACAGCTGGCGACGGCGGCAATCGTGGAAGGCTACGAGGCCTTCGGGCGGATTTTGCGCGAGCTGCAGGATTGGATGGTGAGGGGCGGTCACGAGAATCTGAACGAAGTACGAGGGCTGGCTGCTTCGCGCGTCCTCCCGATTGACGGAGTGAGCCGGGAGCTGATTGCCAGGGCCAGGATTGACGTGGAGCGATGTTCGGGGTGCGGATTGTGTCACCGGGTCTGCATCTATGATTCCATCAGGGAACCGGCTGCTGACGGCGCCAACTACCGCGTTGTAGAATCGTGCAGGGGTTGTGGACTGTGCGAACAGCTGTGTCCGGCGGATGCGATATGCATGGAGCCCGTGTGAGAATTGCGGAACGTACAGTAAGCAGTACCCGCAGGCTCAGATCAAGCAGGAACAGGAGGCGAGGAGAGTGAATCTGCACGGCATCATACCGGCCATCGTACTACCAATGACCGAGGACTACAGGATCGATGAACCTGCCCTGGAGCGTTACGTCGATTGGCTGTTGAGCCAGGGCTGCCACGGTCTGGCAATCAATGTGGACACCGGTGAGGGGCCCCACCTCTGGCCGGAAGAAAAAGTCCGGGTGATCCAGATTGTCAAGGGCGTGGTCGGAGATCGAGTTCCCATTATCTCCGGACTGGGCGCCGCTTTCACGGAACAGGCAGTCCAGGCAGCCCGGGAGGCCGAACGGGCTGGAGCCGATGGTTTACTAGTTTTCCCTATCTCCGCCTGGCGGGGAAGACCTCTACCGGCTGACCTGGTCTATGACTACCATGAAGCGGTGGCGGCAGCTGTCTCAATACCACTGATCGCCTTCCAACTACAGGATGCCCTGGGCGGGGTCGAATTTGATTCCGCGATTCTCGGGAGACTCTTCGAACTGGATCAGGTCATCGGGATCAAGGAGGCAGCCTTCGATGCGAAGAAGTACGTGGAAACCGTGAGGTACCTTCGCTCGCTCCCTCGTGACATCACTGTCCTCACCGGCAATGACAACTTCATCTTCGAGTCCTTCGTGCTGGGTGCCGATGGTGCTCTGATAGGATTCGGAACACTGGCGACGAAACTACAGGTCGAGATGTACGACGCGTGGCGGGCCGGCGATCACGACACCGCCTTCAGGATAGGCCACAGAGTGCAGGATCTGGCTGATGTTGTCTTCGCCCGACCGGTGAGGGATTATCGCGTCCGCACCAAGGAAGCGCTGGTGCTCCAGGGAGTGATCCCCAGAGCAACTGTTCGCCCGCCTCTGAAGGGCATTGACGACGCACAACGGCAGAGAATAAGGACCGCCCTCCAAGAAGTGGGGTTGCTCTAGGTTGCCGGAGTTCCCTCAGCGGAGCGAATGAGGGGAACCCTTGAGGTCAAAGGTGGGGTCTCATCTGCGCAGTCGAGATCTCTCCGCCTTGATGACCCGGTGCAGACTCCGGATGACACGATCCGGTGGTGGTGAGGCGGGCAGCGTCATCCGCCCGGCAGGAGCACACCGGTGAGATAGAAGCCCCCCCGGGTGTAGATCAGCTGCGCGCCGTAGGTGGACCACTGTCTTACTGCACGGGTCAACTCTTCAGGGGCGCGAACACCTTTCCACCTGCGTCGACCGCGATCATCCCACAGATCGACAGAGTTCTCTCGAACGGCGCTGAACCCGGCCCGGAGTCTCATGGTCCAGGTCCGTGCGTCCTGCAAGTCAATGTCGGGCCAGCGGAAGAACAGCCAGCAGTGCTGCATCTCCTCCAGGGTGTCCCGGGCCGCATCC
>PWUC01000119.1 GCA_003562655.1 Clostridia bacterium | reverse complement strand
GCACGGGTTCTTGACACTCTGACTTACTATGATCTTGCTAGCATTTCGACCACACCCTAGGGCTCACGCACAGTAGATGCAGTTTCTTATCCCTGATGGGAGTTGAACATGTTCCCGGTTGGGCCGCATCGCAGGATCAGCATACTGTGGCTTCTGGCCATTGTCACCATTGCCCTGGTGGCAGTTTTCGGCGGCGAGGCGCCGGAGCAGATCTGCGTGGAAGCGGTCAGCCCTGTCCCTGCAGTCCCCGTTGACGCGGAGGGGCACTGGGCAGTCAAGGATGTGGTTCTCCTGCAGCGGATGGAGGTCATTGACGCGTATCCCGACGGGACATTCCGGCCTGATCAGTCCATCACCAGGGCAGAAATGGTGAAGATGATGGTGGCGGCCTTCGGTGTCATGCGCGTCCGACCGGCCGACCCATCTCGAGAGGTCATCTATCCTGACTCGGTGTATCTGGATGTGGATGAGACCCACTGGGTCCGGTCCTTTGTGTACTCGGCCTACGAGGAGGATCTCGTAGCTGGATATCCCGACGGAACCTTTCAGCCCGATGAGGGGCTCACCCGGGCCGAGATGGCCGGTCTCTTTCACCGCCTTTTCTCGTCCCCGGAGGCGGGAGGGGCGCTGGAGTCCCTGTCCGATCCCGCAGAACTGCCCCAATGGGCTGCCGCGGCCATTTCGTGGTGCCTTGAGGTGGGTCTTTTCTGGGGGTTCCCCGACGGCTCCTTCCGTCCGCAGGATTTGACGACCCGGGGGCAGGCAGTGGTGCTTCTCAGGCGGGCGCTGGAACTGCAGGGGGCACTGTACTCGGCCTGGGGCGAGGTCCTGCAGGTGTCCTCGTCGCCGCCTGCGGTGACGCTGGGTCTTGTCGGCGACCAGGTGCTGAAGGTGCCCCTGGATCAAGTCGTCCTCTATCGCGGGGACCGGCAGATTGCCGTTGAGGAGATTCCGAGGGGCGCCCACATGAAATTGCTGATCGACGACCTGGGCGAGGTCATCTGGGGCGAGGTTCCCCATCTGTCCCTCACCGCGGTTCTGGACAGCATCAGCTTTGCTGAGAGGAGACTGCGGATTCGCCCGTTGTCTCCTGCCGATGGAGAAGGCGCGCTGTCCCGTTGGGCGGGGACCGCCTTCTGGGCGGCGGCTGGTGAACTGGACTCGTTGGCCCCGGGGGATTCCGCAGACGTGTTCTGGAACGCAGATACCCACTTCTTCCGGCAGGGATCCTCTGCGCTGTCCTACGACCTGAGGCCGGGAGACAGGGTCTACCTCACCCTGTGGCCCGACACTCCGGTGGTCAGGCACCTGGATGCGGTCAGGTACGACTCGCAGGGAGTTGTGCAGAGGGTCGACAGGGCTGAAGGGCTGATCGAGTGGGTGACCGGGACGGGAGAGACTGTGACCGGCCAGGTCACGGCCAACAGCCGCTTCGAGGCCGGGGGAATCCAGGTGGGTTTTCACATGTTGAGGGCCGGAATGCACCTGGGAGTTGTCAGGGGGCGGGTGACATCGCAGATCATCTACGCCGAGGTCTTCGGGCTTCAGGGTACGATGTTGCAGCCCCTCCGCGAGTTCGATGAAAACTACCGGGTGCACGTCCCGGCTGCGCCGCTGGAGCGATCCGACCGGGAAGCCGCCGGCGCTGTGGCCAGCAGACTGGACATCATCGATCCCGATGCGTACAGTCAGAGCTTTCCCTCCAACAATGACGTGATCGGCGTGGGTGCCCTCCGGGACTCCCTGGGCGTCGATGGTCACGGCGTCCTTGTTGCGGTGGTGGACACGGGAGTGGATCCGCTGGTCGCGGGAATGTTTGACGGGCGGTCAGGTCCGGTCGGGTGGAGGGACTTCACCGGCATCGGCGACGTGGGGCAGCGCGCGGGCAGTGTGCCCGGTGCCCGCCTGGCCGAGGGAGACGTGCTCACCAGGGATGACGTATATGTTTCGGGCAATGAGTTCTACTTCAAGAACCGGCGCTTCACCATCGAGGGCCCGAGGCCCGTGGGCGGAATCCTGAAGTGTGGGTGGGTCGAGGAGAGCTTCTTCTTTCCCGGTGGATCCTCGACGGACAGGGTGCTGGTCGCTGCGCTGAGAACTTCCCCGGGTGGGGTCTATGATGCCGTATACGTGGACACCGATGGAGACGGCATCCTGACGGAAAGGGAGCTGTTCACTGTCGTTGATCGCGGTGGGGCACCGGGGACCGTCACTTTCTCCGCCGGCTCTGCCATGAATTTTGTCGTGACGGAGTTGGACCGCGAGGGACGGCTGGTCAACCTGGGGTTTGACGGCAACGGACATGGAACCCAGGTGGCGGGGGTGGTGGCCGCCGCGGGAGAGGACTACGCCGGTGGCGTTGCCCCCGGGGTGGACCTCATGGTCCTCAAGGCTCTTTCGTCGACGGGAGCGGGCAGCTGGGAGAATGTGGTGCGTGCAGTTCGCTACGCGGCTGTCGCTGGGGCGGATATCATCAACGTCAGTGTGACCGGCCTGCATGATCTGAGCAGCGGCAGTTCCCGGGAGTCGCAGATGCTGGCCGAGATGGCCCAGGCCCATGATGTGTTGATCATCACCGCCGTCGGCAACCATGGGCCCGGACTGGCCACCGCCTATACGCCGGGTGATTCCAGGTGGACGCTGTCCGTCGGAGCCGCCGCTCTGCCGGAGATTGTCCGTCGAGATTACGGCTACAGCCTGCCGGAGCCGGCCGTGTGGCACTACAGCTCCGTCGGACCGAGGGCCGACGGGGCCCTGGCTCCATCGGTGCTGGGTCCGGGAAGCATGTACACCCCGGTGCCCCCGTGGATGTCTCCCCGGGGCTGGGGCTTCTTCGAGGGGACCAGCTGTGCGGCTGCCCACATCACCGGGGTGGCGGCCCTCCTGGTGGAGGCGGCCAGGGACAGAGATCTCCGGGCCACGATGCAGGGTGTCAAGCGGGCGATTGAAGAGGGTGCTCAGGCCCTCAGCGGCTATCTTCCCGTCGAACAGGGTTTCGGTGTGGTGGACGCGATGGCCGCCTGGCATTACCTCCAGGGGGATCCGCGGGCTCTCACTGGGGTCACCCTCGGGGTGAGTTCGGGGGTCATGGTCGAACGCCCCACCGTGGAGAGGGATCCCCAGGGGATCTACCTTCGCAACACGGTCCCGGGCACGCTGCACCTGGTTCTTGAAAACCCCGGCGGCGTTCCGTCCCGGGTAGCCCTGGATGTTTATGGTCTGACCGCTGTCCGTGCGGCCCTTGAGGACCTCATTCTGCCGGGGAATGCGCGGCTGTCCGTTCCCGTGCAGTACGGGTCACCGTCCGATGGCACCATTGAGAGCGGGTTTTTGATCGCAGATGATGATCGGACGCCCGGAGTTGATGCACGTCTTTTGCATACACTCCTGAGCCCCATGGAGCTGTCAGCCGGGAGGCCCCAGGTCTCGCGCAGCGGCGAACTGCCGGCCGGAAAGTGGGATCGGCATTTCCTCCGCGTGCCCGAGGGTGTCTCTCACCTGCAGGTGAATCTGCGGGTCCCAGATCCCGAGGCCGGGCGGGTCTCCTTTCAGGTTGTCAACCCCCAGGGACACCGCCTGTATGTGAGCGACAGCATCGGTGCAGGTGCCTACAGCATCTGGGGAGAACCGGTTGTGAGCATGTCCCGGGTGATCGAGCGCCCTGAGGCGGGAGTGTGGGAGGTCATCGTCAGCAGTGCGCCGTCGCTGTCCTTTTACGGTTTGACGGCCAGCAGGTACCAGTTCGAGGCCAGTGTGCTACCGAGAGGTTCGCTGATCCTCACACCAGGGCAGATGGAGTGGCGTCTGGCCCGTCCCGAGGCGACTCCTGACCATCTGAACGCCAGTGTCAGGATCGTCACCGGAGGAGATGAGGGAGAGGCTGCGGCCCTGCTGCAGACGCTGAGGCCGGTGGGGCGCGGATGGGTGCGAAGCCCCGAGGATGTGATGGCAGTCCCGAGACAGTGGTTTGCGACTGCCCCGGGAGAGACACACTACGTCGATTTCGAGGTTGTCCCCGCGGTTGATGAACTGACCCTGTGGTGCGGCAATCTCTCGGTGGAGGGAGCCGGGGTTGAGCTCTTCCTCTACCGTCATATGGAGGATGGTGGTGTTGAGGAGATACTTCGGTCCAGCGTGGAGGCCGGCGGCGGGTTCCTGCGGGTACGGAGCCCCCTTCCCGGCAGGTACATGCTGGTGACCAGGCCGACGGCCGAGGAGATCTGTGAATACGAGCTCATGGTGCAGGCCTGGCCGAGGGCCCGCGACATCCAGGTCAATGGTCCGGCGCTGGGTCCCGACGGCACCCACAACCTTCATGTCAGGCTCGCGGTTCCGTCGCCCCCGGGCGACTACTGGGCCGCGGTGGGGCTGCAGAACGCCGAGGGAAGGGTTCTCGCCCAGATCTGGCTGCATGCGGAGGTCGGCAGCAGCCCGGTGGTGTTTTCGCCCTCGCTTTTCATCAGCCCCCTGGCGGAGCCTCGCGTGTCGATCCGCAACAGTGAGACTCTGCGTCCAGCAGAGGGAGTGGTGCTGATCGACGATCGGTTGTATACTCTAGATGAAAGTGGTACGATCAGTACGTCTGCCCCACACCCCCAGAGGGATGATCGCCTGAACAGTTTCGAGGTGCGGTTCAATTCAGGAGATGATGAATGGTCAACACCGGTGCGCCTGAGCGTGCCAGTGCTGTCACGGACTGAACTCGTCGAGTGGCGTCAGGGGCTCCTCGGCCTGCTCTCCGACGGCAGCTACGAAAATCCGATCATCCAGGCCAGGTACGAACACTTTTTTGACCTCCCGACATATAACCTGACGATGACAGGCGGAGGCTGACCGGGAGGAGTCCCCGTCAACCCTGCGAGGAGGGGATCCCATGCAACTATACATTGATACAGCGAACATAGAGGAGATAAGAGAGGTGAGTGAATGGGGAATACTGTCGGGTGTGACCACCAATCCGTCCCTTCTGGCCCGGGAGGGCCGCGATGTCACGGATGTCATAGAGCAGATCGCCGAGCTGGTGCCGGGTCCGATCAGTGTGGAGGCGGTCTCCACCCGGGCGGAGGACATGGTGACCGAGGGGCGGAAGCTGGCGACCCTGGGCGACAACGTGGCGGTCAAGATTCCCATGGTCGCGGAGGGCCTCAAGGCGGTGGCCCGCCTGAGCGCGGAGGGAATTGACTGCAATGTCACCCTCGTGTTCTCCTCGGGTCAGGCTCTGCTGGCGGCCCGGTCGGGAGCCACCTTCGTGAGCCCCTTTGTGGGGAGACTGGATGATATAGGGGCCGACGGCATCGGCCTGGTCAGGGATGTTGTTGAGGTTTTTGCATATCATGATATCGAGACGAGGGTCATAGCTGCCAGTTTGAGACACCCGAGACATGTTATGGAGTCTGCTCTCGCTGGATCGGACATCGCCACGGTTCCGTACGGCGTGCTGCAGAGTATGGTCGCCCATCCCCTGACTGATTCGGGCCTGGAACGTTTTCTCAATGACTGGGAGTCACTGCAGCGGGCGGTAAAGCCCGGAACTTAGGAAGGTGAGCTTGTTGGAGCAAACTGTGCTGGAGCTGGGAAATCTGGAGGATCTGCGTCTTTCCGAGTTATACCAGTTGGCAAAGAAAATGGAAATCACCGGTTATACCAACCTCAGAAAGAGAGAACTGATTTTCGAGATCCTGAAGACCAAGACCGAACATGAGGGACACATCTTCGTCGAGGGCGTCCTGGATGTCATGGCCGATGGGTTCGGCTTCATCCGGCAGTTCTCGTATCTGCCCAGCGATGATGACATATACGTGTCTCCCTCCCAGATCAGAAGGTTCGACCTCAGAACCGGCGACGAGGTTACGGGGCAGGCCCGTCCGCCCAAGGATTCGGAGCGGTATTTTGCGCTCCTGCGAATAGAGGCCATCAACGGAGACGATCCCGAGGACGCCAAAAAACGAATTCCCTTTCACGCTCTGACGCCGATCTTTCCCGACGACCGGTACTCCCTGGAGACAGGTGACGACGATGTGTCTACCCGCCTGTTGGATCTGATTGCTCCCATAGGACGGGGGCAGCGGGGGCTGATCGTCTCGCCGCCGAAGGCGGGGAAGACGGTGCTTCTGAAGAAGGTCGCCAACAGCCTGACCCACAATTACCCTGAGATCAATCTCATGGTGCTGTTGATCGATGAGCGCCCCGAGGAAGTCACCGACATGGAACGATCTGTCAATGGCGAGGTCCTGGCATCGACCTTCGACAGGATGCCGGAAAACCATGTGAAACTGGGCGACATGGTCCTGGAGAGGGCAGAGCGCCTGGTAGAGCAGGGCCGGGATGTGGTGATCCTGCTCGACAGCATAACCCGGCTGGCGCGGGCCCACAATCTCGTGATTCCCACCAGTGGAAGGACCCTCTCCGGAGGTCTGGATCCCAGCGCCCTGCACCGGCCGAAGAAGTTCTTCGGGGCTGCCCGCAACATCGAGGACGGCGGGAGCCTGACCGTGATGGCAACGGCCCTCATTGACACGGGCAGCCGCATGGACGATGTCATATACGAGGAGTTCAAGGGCACGGGCAACATGGAGGTTCACCTGGATCGGAAACTGGCAGAGCGGAGGATCTTCCCCTCCATCGATGTCAAGCGGTCAGGAACTCGCAAGGAAGAGCTGCTGCTCTCCGAGACGGAGCTGGAGGTCATGTGGCGATTCCGCAAGTCCACTGCCGACATGGATTCTGCCGAGGTCATGGAAGAATTTGCCCGTCTGATCCGTCAGACCAAGTCCAATGCTGATCTTCTAGAAATCCTTCATTCGACCTTCTAGAAGCCGGAGGGACGTCACTGGTGGTGGACGAATTCGCTGCGGAATGTTCATCCGCCGCCACGGTACTCTCTAGTAGATGCTGGATGAATAAATCACCCTCTCTGGTACAACCTATAGCGTGACTTGTGACTAGAGAGGGGTGAAGAACTTGCCTGACTTATGTCAATCGGGAGTGCACAGATTCATCGGTGCTCTGCTGATCGTGGCCCTGGCGGTCGCGGTAGCCAACCTGGTGACGGGTGAAGGAGATGTTGTCGGCGTCCGTCAGGAAGAACCGGTTGAGTTCGGCTGGCCCGGCACCCTGCGGCAAACGGCTGAGCTTCATTCCCCTGATAGCGAGGTCTACACGGAAGAAGGCTGCGTGGATGCAGGGGACGATCTGGGTGTACCCGATGGGGACGCGTTGGACGGGATCGGGGGATTGGTTTCGGTCGCTCGTCAGTACGTTGTGCGGCCCGGTGACACTCTATCGCAGATCGCAATCCGCTTCGGCGTGAGTGTCAACACCCTCGCCATGACCAACGGTCTGGGCAATCCAAACCTGATCAGGGTTGGGCATGTTCTGCAGATTCCGCCCACTGATGGCATATACTACGAGGTCGCGCCAGGCGACACTCTGTGGGACATTTCGAAGAGATATCGCATTCCCGTGAGCATCATTGTCCAGAAGAACGGTATGGATGACTCTGCGCTGATATGGCCGGGAGAGATCCTGTTCCTGCCCACCGGGGCAGGAGCATCAACGGCCGTCACCGCGGGCGAGGCCCGGGCCTTTTTCTGGCCCCTACCGGTACCCGGTCGCATATCGTCGCCCTTTGGGTCGCGTTGGGGCGGCTTCCACTACGGGGTTGACCTGGCTGTTCCGGCGGGGACCAGGATCCTTGCCGCCGCGTCCGGTACGGTGGTGGAGGCGGGTTGGAAGGGCACCTACGGGTTGACGGTCCGCCTGGATCATGGCGGGGGCTATGAGACCTTCTACGCCCATGCTTCCCGGATCATGGTCAGCAGGGGAGATGTGGTGAGCGCGAGGGACCCCATCGCCCTGGTGGGCAGTACCGGCAGGTCTACGGGCCCTCATCTGCACCTGGAGGTTCATGTGTGGGGCGAGCCCGTGGATCCCATGCGTCACCTGCGCCGGTGAGGCCCCATTCCCACTGCAGCTGAACCCGATGCCCCTGATTCAAGGCATCCGGTATATATTTCCTGCGGCGGCCTTGGCTGCTGTCTTTTTGGCGTGCTATAATTCGATGGATGCCCCCCTCGTGGCGGGGGAGACGCAAGGAGAACCATTGGAGGTATTTGAGATGAAAACGGATATCCATCCGGAGCTACAGGAGGTTACCATTCGCTGTGCCTGCGGGGCGGAGTTTCGGACCAAGTCCACCCGGGACGATTTCCGAATCGAGATCTGCAGCAGCTGCCACCCCTTCTACACCGGACGCCAGCAAAGGGCGACTGTCGGAGGTCGCATCGAGCGATTCCGCAAGAAGTACGGTTACGTGGACGGTGAGGACGAGGGCGAGGACGAGGCCAAATCTGGATGAGTGAGAGGGGCCACTGATGCAGGGGAGAGTGAAGGCCGGTGGACAGGCGGTCATCGAGGGTGTCATGATGCGCAGCGGGGAGCGGATGGCCGTGGCCTTGCGCTCGCCCGATGGCAGCGTCAGGGTGCACCGCGAGGCTGTGCGTTCCCTCGCAAAGCGCTATCCTCCCCTGGCCTGGCCCGTCATACGGGGGGCTGTGTCGCTGATTGAGTCCCTCGAGATGGGGATCAGGGCGTTGATGCTGTCGGCAAATGCCCAGGCGGGGTCTCCAGAGGAGGAGCTCTCCCGCTCGGAAATGGTCGCGACTCTGGTCCTGGCCGTCGGTGCCGCTGTGGTCCTCTTCATCCTGCTTCCCACGCTTCTCACCTCCCTTGTCGGGACATACATCGAGCGGGGGATCCTGTTGAACCTGGTCGAGGGGATGATCCGGCTGGCCGTGGTCACCGCATACGTCGCCGGCATTGCCCTTATTCCCGACATAGCCAGGGTCCTGGAGTATCACGGGGCCGAGCACAAGGTGATCAACGCCCTGGAGTCCAACGGCTCTGTGACCGTCGGTGCGGCCCGCGGCCAATCCACCGCCCACGTGCGTTGTGGTACCAGCTTCATCCTCATGGTGGCCGCCGTGAGCGTGGTCATCTTTTCCTTTTTCGGCTGGCCGTCGGTGTGGGGGCGGATCGGGATCCGGCTGCTGATGCTCCCGGTTGTGGCGGGCATTGCCTACGAGATGATCATGCTGGCGGCCCGCAGCGAGAGCGGTGTGCTGCGGTTTTTGGCCTCACCCGGAGTCCTGATGCAGAGGCTGACCACACGGGAACCCGATGACGGACAGATAGAGGTCGCCATAGCGGCCCTCAGGGGATGCCTCGACGAGGAGGAGGTGGTCTGTTGTGACCGGCTATCAGCAGCAGCTGGATCCCCTCCGGGAGAGATACCGGGAGCTGAACGGGTTGATCAGTGACCCGGACATCATCGCCCAGAGGGATACCTGGAGAAAGTACATCAAGGAACACGCCCGCATCAGGACCATCCTCGAAACCCACGAGCGGCTGCAGACCGCGAGCGAGGATCTGTCGGAGGCTGAGGAACTCATCGAGTCTTCGGGCGAGGACGAGGACGTCAGCTGGCTCACAGAGGAGATGGCCGGGCTCAGGGACGGGATTGAGTCGGCCGAGGCAGAGCTGAGGCGCCTGCTGCTTCCCCCCGATGAGAGGGATGAAAAAAACGTCCTTCTGGAGATCCGCGCCGGGGCCGGGGGGCACGAGGCCTCCCTGTTTGCCGCCGATCTGTACCGCATGTACTGCAGGTATGCGGAGCGCAGGGAATGGAAGATTGAACCATTGAGCACCAGTGACACGAACCTGGGCGGTCTCCGTGAGGCGGTCCTCTCGGTGTCCGGGGAGCGGGTTTTCAGCGAGCTGAAGTACGAAAGCGGGGTTCACCGCGTACAGCGGGTGCCGACGACGGAGTCCAGCGGCCGGATCCACACCTCCACTGCAACCGTTGCCGTCATGCCCGAGGCCGAGGAGGTGGACCTCGAGATTGATCCCGGGGATGTGCAGGTGGACACGTACACTTCCAGCGGTCCCGGGGGACAGCACGTGAACAAGACGCAGTCGGCCGTGCGCATAACCCACAGGCCCACCGGCATCGTGGTCACGTGCCAGGATGAGAAATCCCAGCACAGGAACCGGGCCCAGGCCATGAAGGTGCTGCGGGCCCGCATCCTGGACCAGATGGAGAGGGAGCAGCAGCAGGAGATGTCCCAGGAGCGTCGCTCCCAGGTCGGAAGCGGTGATCGCAGCGAGCGCATACGCACCTACAACTTCCCCCAGAATCGGGTCACCGACCACAGGATCAACCTGACCCTGCATCAGCTGGACGCGGTTCTCGACGGGGACATGGCTGCCCTGGTGGAGCCCCTGCGGGCCGAGGAGGAAGAGCACCGGTTGGCCGAGGTGAGCCAGGGACCCGGAGTGGAGGGTGAGGCTTGATCACCTGGAGGGATGCCTGGAGATGGGGCTGTTCCCAGCTCCGGCTCGCAGATGTGCAGGCACATGCCCGGGAGGCCCACAGCCTTCTCGGCTGCGACCCTGCAATGCCTTCACCTGCCCTTTTGCATCCCGGTGAACCGGTCGAACGGGGGCGGTGGCTTTCGTATGTTCACCGCATCTGCCGCCGGGCGCAGAGGGAACCGCTGCAGTACATCCGCGGCGAGGTGGAGTTTTACTCCCTGCCGTTTCTCGTCAGGCGGGGGAGCCTGATTCCCAGGCCGGAGACGGAGATCCTGCTGCATGAGGTACTGAGGAGGGCGGAGGGGCTGCCTCCCGGACCGATTTTGGACCTGGGGACCGGAAGCGGTGTCCTGGCCGTTTCAATGGCGCGCAATATGCCCTGCCGCAGCCTCGTGGCCTCCGACGTCTGCGAGGATGCCCTGGAACTTGCCGGCGAAAATGCCCGGCGACATGGAGTGGCGGACCGGGTCGCCCTCGTCTGTGGCGATCTGTTTGCACCTTTCAGCGGAAGACGTTTTGCCGCCATCGTGAGCAATCCTCCCTACGTCAGGCGGCGGGACATGGCTGCCCTGGCGCCGGAGGTGCGCGACTGGGAGCCAACCCGCGCCCTCGACGGGGGCGCAGATGGGCTGTTCTACCTGAGGTCGATCATCGCCCGGTCGGCCCGTCACCTGGTGCCGGGAGGGCTTCTGGCCCTGGAGGTTGCCGATGGACAGGCAGATGACGTCGGGGCAATGTGCCGGGAGCACCTGGGGAGCGAGACGGAGATCGTCCCCGATCTGGCGGGGATTGGACGGGTGGTGCTGTGCCATAAAGATGAGCGGTGAGGTTCAGACCAAGACGATGGACTGGGTGGGAGCCTCCGCGGCGGGCAGGCGACGGATGATCGCCTCGGCGGCCCGGCTTCTGCGCCGGGGAGCCCTCGTGGCCTATCCCACCGAGACAGTGTATGGACTGGGTGCCTCCGGATTGGACCGGAAGGCGGTGGAGAGGGTCTTCGCTGCAAAGGGTCGGCCCCCCGACAGGCCCCTGCTTCTGGCAGTGACCGGTCCTGACATGCTCGATGCGGTGGTGCGGGAGGTATCGGACCAGGCGCGCGCCCTTATGGATGCCTTCTGGCCCGGCCCCCTGTCGCTGATTCTTCCCCGGTCGGACCGGGTGCCGGACGCGGTCACGGCGGGCGGCGAGGGGGTTGGCATACGGTGTCCCGACCATCCCGTTGCCCGGGAGTTGATCCGACGGGCCGGCATCCCGGTGACCGCGCCCAGCGCCAACATCAGCGGTCAGCCCAGCTGCCGTTCGGCGTCTGAAGTCCTGGAGCACCTGGGCGGGCGCATTGCCTGTGTGATCGACGGGGGACTGCTGCAGGGAATCCTGGAATCAACGGTCCTGGATATGACTGCGGAGGTGCCGGTCGTGGTCCGCCGCGGCGCGGTGGACGTATCGGACCTGAGGGAGTGTGGGCCGGTCCTCGCCGCGGGGCCGTCGCTGCTGGTCGTCTGCGCGGGGAACACCTGCCGGAGCCCGGTGGCAGCCGCGATCATATCGGACCGGCTGGGTGGCAGCGTCCCGGTGGAATCGGCCGGGGTGAGGGCCTGTGGTGGGAGCCCCCCGACGGAGGAGGCGGTCATCGCAGCCCGGCAGGCCGGATATGATCTGGGAGGACACCGCGCCCGGGGGCTCGAAGATGTGGACTGGGACGGGGTGGGTCTGGTCCTGACCATGACCGCCCGGCAGGCTTGCGAGGTCCGCAGGCATCTCGAGGGAACCCGGAAGCAGCTGCCGGTCTTCACCCTGGGAGAGCTGTCGGGCGGGGGGGATGTTGCCGACCCGATCGGGGGCCCCCTGAGCAGGTATCAAAACATGGTGGATCGGTTAGAACAAATGGTAGAGATTGCTAGAGATGAGATTTTGCGTTACCTGTAGAGGAGGATGAGAAGTGAGAGCCCAGGCCGGAGAGTCCGTATTTCGAAGGGTTGCCGTCGGGTGTGATCACGGCGGCTTCTCCCTGAAGGAGATGGTTTTGCAGCAGTTGCAGCGGCTGGGGATCGAGGTCGTGGACTTCGGCACGGATTCCGAGGAATCGGTGGACTACCCTCTCTTTGCCCTGCCGGTGGCAGAGGCCGTATCCCGGGGTGAGTGTGACGGCGGCATCCTCCTTTGCGGAACGGGCATCGGGATGGCAATTGCGGCCAACAAGGTGCCGGGGGTGAGGGCTGCGGTCTGCGGCTGCTCCTGCACTGCGGGGCTGACCCGGTCCCACAATGACGCCAACGTCCTGGCCCTCGGGGCCAGGGTCACCGGGAGCGCCCCGGCGGCGGATGCGGTGAGGGCCTTCTGCACCACGGCCTTTGACGGGGGCAGGCACATTGGGCGGCTGCGGGCCATCGCCAGAATCGAGGACAGGTACAGCCCGAACAGGTCGGAGAGGTAGGGTGCCATGAACACCGATGATGTCCGTGCCCAGGTCCGAGATGCGGCGGAGCTGCTCATCGAGGTGGCCGATCCCGAGGAGGGCGACATCTTCGTACTGGGTGCCAGCACCAGTGAGATCCAGGGCAAGAACATCGGCTCCGCCGGGAACGAGGCAGTTGCGGCAGCCGTCTTTGACACCATCTATGAGATCACCTCCGAGAGGGGTCTTCACCTGGCGGTTCAGTGCTGCGAGCACCTCAACCGCTCCCTGGTGGTGCCCAGGGAGACGGTTCGAGAGTTCAACCTGACCCGGGTGACCGTGATCCCCACGGCGACGGCCGGGGGGGCTGTTGCGGCCCGGGCCATGGAGAGCATGGAGGATGTGGCGCTGGTGGACGGCATCGCGGGGCACCTGGGCATGGACATAGGGGACACCTTCATTGGAATGCACCTGCGCCCGGTGGTCGTGCCGGTCCGGATCGAGGCCCGGTCGGTGGGGGGGGCTCACCTGACGATGGCCCGGACGCGCCCGGTCCTGGTGGGTGGCTACAGGGCCCAGTATCCGGCAGATCCCCACGATAAGAAGGTCAGATACCGCCGGTCGCCCTGATATTTTGCACTGGGAAAGGACCTGTCTCGAGTGATACAATACTGTTGACTACTGAGGGAGAGGGGCGAGGGCCATTCCAGATCTATCGCCGTTCATCATCGCACTTGTGCTGGGTCTCGCCATTACCCCGTTCGTCCGGCTGCTGGCTCTCAGGTTGAACTGCCTTGACCGTCCCGCCGACCGGAGCACTCACGCCTTTCCGGTTCCCTACCTGGGGGGCGTGGCGATTTACCTGGCCTTTTTATTCACCTATCTCATATCCGGTGTGCAGGATCCCTCCCTGCGGGGCGTTCTGGTCGGGGGCGGGTTCATCGTCGCTGTCGGTGTCGTTGACGACCTCTACCGTCTTCCCCCGTGGGCCAAGCTGGTGGGGCAGCTGGCGGCAGCCCTGATCCTGGTGGCCTACGGGATTCAGATCGAGAAAATCACCAATCCCTGGGGCGGCTTCATCTACTTCGGAATGTGGAGCATTCCCGTGACGGTCATATGGGTGCTTTCCTTCACCAATGCGTTGAATCTCATAGACGGCCTCGACGGCCTGGCCGCGGGAGTCGCCGTCATCGCCTCCATCACTTTCTTCTTCGTAGCGGTGCAGACGGGACAACCTCCCGTGGCCCTGTACCTGACGGCCGCCGTGGCGGGGGCGGGGCTGGGCTTTCTGCCCTACAACTTCCACCCGGCCAGGATATTCATGGGCGATGCGGGTTCCATGTTCCTGGGTTTTGCGCTGGCGGCGGTGGCCATTGCCGGCACCCTGAAGAGCACGGCGGCCATTGCCCTGGGCATTCCCATCCTGGCCCTGGGGCTGCCCCTGATGGACACTGCCTACGCGATCGTCAGGCGGTGGCGCAATGGACAGGCCTTCTATGAGGCCGACCGGGGGCACCTGCACCACCGCCTCATGCACATGGGTCTTAACCACCGGGAGACGGTCCTCGTCATGTACTGCATCAGCGGCTGGATGGGGATCAGCGCCCTGGCCCTGGCCAACCTGCGGCCCGGTCCCGGTCTGGGCGTGCTGACCTTTGCCTTTGTTTCGCTGTATTTTGGCGCCAAGAAGTCCGGGCTCATGAACTTGGAACGGAGAGAGCACTTCCATTGAAGAAATACCGGGTCCTCTGCTGTTTCGGCACCAGGCCAGAAGCGATCAAGATGGCTCCTGTCGTCCTGGAGCTGGCCGGGCGAGGTCATCTCGACACTACGACGGCGGTGACGGGCCAGCACCGCCAGCTTCTGGATCAGGTCCTCGATCTCTTTGACATCCCGGCTGATTTCGATCTCGACGTCATGATCCCCCGGCAGAGCCTCACCGATGTGATGGTGAATGTTCTCCGGGGCATGGAGGAGGTCCTGGCCTCCGTCGATCCCGACATGCTCCTGGTCCATGGGGATACGGCGACGACGCTGGCGGCCTCCCTGGCCGCCTATTATCAGCAGGTGCCCGTCGGGCACGTGGAGGCGGGCCTTCGCACCTTTGACCGGTATCAGCCCTTTCCGGAGGAGATGAACCGGGTGCTGGCCGATCACCTGGCGGTTCTTCACTTCGCACCCACCGGGCTGAACCGGGACCACCTGCTGCGGGAGGGGATTGCGGGTGAGAGCATCTTCACCACCGGCAACACCGCCGTCGATGCCATCATGGAGGTCACCCGGCGGCAGCTGCCCTTTTTTGATCCGGTGCTGGCTGCCGAGCCCTGGGCGGGGCGCCGGCTGGTGCTGGTCGAGGTGCACCGCAGGGAGAATTTCGGCGGGCCGCTGCGGAACGTGTTCCGGGCCCTGTCCCGGCTCGCCGCCGAGCAGCAGGACATACACCTGGTTGCCAGTGTCCATCCCAACCCCGAGGTGCAGGGGCCGGCGGAGGCCCTCAGGGGGAGGGAACGGATCCTCATGGTCGATCCCGTTATGTATTCGGACTGGGTCAACCTGATGGCCCGGGCCCATTTCATTGTCACGGATTCTGGAGGTTTGCAGGAGGAGGCGCCCGCCCTGGGGGTGCCGGTGTTGCTGACCAGGGACAAGACCGAGCGCCAGGAGGCGGTGGAGGCGGGAACCGTTCGGCGGGTAGGGGTTGAAGAGGAGACGGTTCTGGCGGGGTGCCGGCAGCTCCTGAGCGACCCGGCCCTGCACCGGCGCATGTCGACGGCGCGAAACCCCTACGGCGACGGGCAGGCGGCGGTGCGGATCGCCGACGCGCTGGAGTGGCACTGGGGATTGAGGTCCGAACCTGTGCGCGAGTTTGAGGAGGCAGATTGAAGCCGGAGGAGGTGGTCGTTCTGGATCTGGCGTACTTGTGGCCCTTTCTCAACTTCCTGCTGCTGGTCGCAGTGGCGGTTTACTACGGAAGAGAGCCGGTGGCCCGGTTCATCCGGTCCTACGAGGAGGACGTCGATGAGAGTCTGGACCAGGCTGAACAGAACCGGCGGGAGGCCGGGCAGCGCCTGGAGGACTGGCGGAGACGTTGGAGCAACATCGATGGCGAGGTCAGGGAGATGCTCCGCCGCAGCGAGGAGGCGGGCGGGCGGTCTCTGGATCAGGCCCTCGAGAGGGCCAGGGCCGAGGAGGAGCATCTCAGGTCGCGGGTGGCGGATACCATGGAGCGGGATCGGGACAGAGCCCTGGCGGAACTGCGCGAGGAGATGGCGGATGTTCTGGTGACATCGGTGTCGGATTCGATGGCGACCCTGGTCACCGCCGGGGATCACCGGCACATGTCCCGCCATTTCATCACGGAAATCGGGGATGCACCATGAACCTGAGCGTGGCGGAAAAATACGGGGACATTCTGCACCAATGGTGCGCAGAGCGCGACGTCATCGAAGAGGTGGATGAGTCCCTGGCCTGGCTCGAGACCCTGACCGACGACAGCGAGGAGTTCCGTTTTGTGTGGCTTCACCCGGTCATCGCCGCCCCGGTCAAGGAGAAGATCCTGGAGGCGGCCCTGAGGGAGGAGATCCCGCCCGCCCTGTGGAGCTTCCTTCTTCTTCTGGTTGCGCGGGGCCGGGAGCAGATGCTGGGCGGCATCGCTGAGCAGTTCCGCAGGCGGGTGCTTGAGTCCCGGGGCATCAGGGCGGCCGACGTGTACACGGCCATGCAGCTTCCCCCTGAGGTGCGGGAGGACCTGCGGGAGGCCCTGTGCGGCCGGGAGGCTGCGGAGGTGGTGCTGCGAGAGCATCATGATCCTTCCCTCCTCGGGGGACTGGTGATCAGGATCGATGACCTGAAAATGGACGGCAGCCTGAAGAGGCGACTGCAGAACATCAGGAGGGTGCTGTCTGCCGCTTCTGATCGCGAGATGCCGACAGGAAGGGATGAGGACACTTGAGTGCCAGGATAGACGAGGTCAGTTCAGTTCTGCGCCAGCAGCTCGAGAGCTACGAGATCAAGGTTGATGTCGACCAGGTTGGCACGGTCATAGAGGTCGCCGACGGCGTCGCCGGGGTGTACGGACTCCGGGGAGCCATGGCCGGGGAGCTGCTTCAGTTCAGCACCGGGGTCTACGGCATGGCCTTCAACCTGGAAAGAGACACCGTGGGGGTCGTCATCCTCGGCCCCTTCGCCGACATCAAGTCCGGCGATGAGGTCCGCAGCACGGGCAGGATCGTGGAGGTCCCCGTGGGGGATGCAATGCTGGGCCGGGTGGTCAATTCCCTGGGGCAGCCCATCGACGGGGAGGGACCCATTGAAACCGATGCAACCCGCCCCATCGAGATCAAGGCTCCCGGTGTCATGTACCGGGAACAGGTCAACACCCCCCTGCAGACGGGATGGAAGGCCATTGACTCCATGATACCCATCGGCCGGGGTCAGAGGGAACTCATAATCGGTGACCGGCAGACGGGTAAGACGTCCCTGGTCCTGGATACCATCATCAGTCAGCGCGACAGCGGGGTCGTTTGCGTGTATGTGGCCATCGGGCAGAAGGCCAGCACCGTCGCGTCGGTGGTGGACACCCTGAAAAGACACGGGGCCTTCGAACACACCGTCGTGGTGTCGGCGACGGCGAGCCAGCCGGCGCCCCAGCTCTACATCGCTCCCTACAGCGGGTGCGCCATCGGGGAGCACTTCATGTACGAGCAGAACCGGGATGTGCTGGTGATCTACGATGACCTGACCAAGCATTCCTGGGCCTACCGGGAGATGTCGCTGCTGATGCGGCGCCCCCCCGGGCGAGAGGCCTACCCCGGGGACATCTTCTACATCCACTCGAGGCTCCTGGAGCGTTCGGCCAAGCTCAGCGAGGAGCTGATGGGTGGAGGATCCCTGACGGCCCTTCCCATAGTCGAGACCCACGGCGGCGACATCAGCGCCTACATTCCCACCAACCTGATCTCCATCACCGACGGCCAGATCTTCCTGGAGGCCGACCTCTTCTACGCCGGCATCCGTCCGGCGGTGGACGTGGGACGCTCCGTGTCCCGGGTGGGCAGCGCCGCCCAGATCCCGGCCATGAAGCGTGTCGCCAGCCGCCTCCGCCTGGACCTGTCCCAGTACCGGGAACTGGAGGCCTTTGCCCAGTTCGGTTCGGACCTGGACCGGGCTACCCAGGCGCGCCTGGCGCGGGGAGAGCGGATCACCGAGGTGTTGAAGCAGCGAGAACGGGAGTCCATGACCGTGCAGGACCAGGTGCTCAGCATATACCTCGGCGTCACCGGGCAGCTGGATGATGTGCCCATCGAGGAGGTCGAGGAATTCGTGACGGGTTTCATCGAGCACGTGCACGATCAGCACCGTGAGATCGTCGAGCACATCTCCGAGACCGGTGCCCTGGAAGATGACAGGGCCAACGCCCTGGACGACATCATTGAGGAATACGCAGAGAAGCGCAGCGGCACTGACAGGGACAGGAAGGTGTCCTGATCCCGCCGACCCGAGGAGGTGAAGATCTGGGACGCCGTCCCAGGTGACATGGCCAATCCAAGGGACATTCGCCGAAGGATAAGGGCGGTAAACAACACCCGCCAGATCACGAGGGCGATGGAGCTGGTCGCCCGGACCAAGATGTATCGCACGCAGCAGCAGGCCAGGGCAGCCCGACCCTACCACGAGACGCTCACGCAGCTCCTCCGGCGTCTCGGGCAGGGCGGCGCCGGGACCGACTTCGAATCCCCGCTTCTGCAGAAGAGGCCGGTGCGGCGGATCCTGATGATGTGCTTCAGCGCCGACCGGGGTCTGTGCGGCGGCTACAATTCCAACGTGTTGAAGCGGGCGGAGCGCGAGATGCAGGATGCGCTGCAGGAGGCCGAGGTTGATCTGATTGCCGTGGGCAAGCGCGGCCGCGACTACTTCCGCTGGAGGGACATCGACCTTTACGATGAGTTCATCAACATCGGCGAGGAGGCCGATGTGGGTCTGGCCCGGGCCCTCGGGCGGACGGCGACCCGGCAGTTCTCCGCCGGACGGGTCGATGAGGTCCAGCTCATCTACACGCATTTCGTCTCGGTGTTCACTCACCCGGTGGAGGTGTTTCGCCTGCTGCCCCTGGAGGGTCCTGAGGGAGAGGGTGAACCCGCATCCGGGCTTTACCTGCACGAGCCCTCGGCGGAGAGAATATTCACGGAGCTTCTGCCCCGTTTCATCTACAACAGCATGTTCCGGGTGCTGACGGAGGCAAAGGCGAGCGAGCATGCTGCCCGGGTCATCGCCATGAAGAGCGCCACGGACAATGCAGGTGAGCTGATCGAGGAGCTGACCCGGCAGTACAACCGGGCGCGGCAGACGGTCATCACCCGGGAGATCACGGAAATCGCCAGCGGTGCCGAAGCACTGGCGCGTCACCGGTAGAGCAGAGGAGGGAATGTCTGTGCCAGAGGATAGACTGAGCGCTCCAGAGGACGAAATGATCGGCAGGGTTGTCCAGGTTCTGGGGCCCGTCGTTGACGTAGAATTCGCCGGTTCGCATCTTCCCGAGATTTACCATGCCGTGGTGATTGAGCGTCCCGATGACCTCCCCCTGGTGCTGGAGGTGGAGCAGCAGCTCGGCGACAGTGCCGTTCGATGCATCGCTATGGATTCAACCGACGGTCTGATCCGGGGCACCCCGGCCAGGGACCTGGGGGAACCGATCTCTGTTCCCGTGGGCAACGAGGTGCTCGGGCGGATGTTCGATGTCACGGGTCAGCCCATAGACGGAAAGCCCCCGGCAGAGACGGAGGAGAGGTGGCCCATTCACCGCCCCGTGCCCGATGTGGCCGACGTTGACCCGGCCACGGAGATGCTGGAAACGGGCATCAAGGTGGTGGACGTGATCTGTCCCTTCGCCCGGGGCGGAAAGGTGGGGCTTTTCGGGGGAGCCGGTGTGGGCAAGACGGTTCTCATCATGGAGCTGATCCACAATGTCGCCTACGAACACGGAGGGTACTCCGTTTTTGCCGGGGTGGGAGAGCGGACCCGCGAGGGGAACGACCTGTACAATGAGCTGCTGGAATCGGGTGTTCTGGACAAGACGGCCCTGGTCTTCGGCCAGATGAATGAGCCCCCGGGAGCTCGCTTCCGCACCGGGCTGGCCGGGCTCACCATGGCCGAGTATTTCCGTGAGGTGGAGGGCCGGGACCTGTTGATGTTCATCGACAACATATTCCGGTTCACCCAGGCCGGATCCGAGGTGTCGGCCCTGCTGGGGCGTATGCCCTCGGCGGTGGGATACCAGCCGACCCTGGCCACGGAGATGGGCAACCTGCAGGAGCGCATAACCAGCACCCACCGGGGTTCGATCACCAGCGTACAGGCCATCTACGTGCCGGCCGACGACTACACGGATCCGGCACCCGTCACAACCTTCGCCCACCTGGATTCCACCGTCAGGCTGGAGCGTGCCATCGTGGAGCGGGGGATCTACCCCGCCGTGGATCCTCTGACCTCGACCTCCCGGATCCTCGATCCCGCCGTCGTGGGAGCCGAACACTACCGGGTCGCCCGGGATGTGCAGCAGGTGCTGCAGCGCTACAAGGACCTGCAGGACATCATCGCCATCCTCGGCATTGATGAGCTGTCCGACGAGGACAAGCTGACGGTGCAGCGGGCCCGCAAGATCGAGAGGTTTCTGTCTCAGCCCAACTTCGTGGCCGAGGTCTTCACGGGGATGCCGGGCGTCTATGTGCCGGTGGAGGATGCGGTCAGGGGGTTCGCCGAGATTCTCGCCGGCGATCACGATGGGTTGAGCGAGGAGGCCTTCTACATGGTGGGTACCATAGAGCAGGCGGTGGACAAGGGCAGGGAACTGCAGGAGGCATCCGCCGATGACTGAGGGCGCCCGCCTGGAGCTGAGGATCATAACCCCCGACGGGCAGCTGCCGCCGGACCGGGCGGCCTACGTCGTGCTGCCTGCGGCCGACGGGTACATCGGGATCCTGCCCCGGCACATATCCCTGGTCACCGTCCTTAAGGCCGGGGTTATCACCTACCGGCGCCGGCAGGACGGCGAGAGGCAGAGGGTCGCCGTCGGTGGCGGTTTTGCCGAGGTGGCGGACAATGAGGTGACCGTTCTCGCCGACACGGCGGAGCGGCCCGGGGAGATTGATGTGGACCGGGCCCGGCAGGCCCTGCAGAGGGCCGAGAGCCGCCTGCAGGAAAAACCCGAGGGCCTCGACGTGGTGAGGGCCCGGGCTTCCCTGGAGCGGGCCGTGGCGCGCCTCCGGGCTGCCGGTGAACTGGACGACGAATCAGAGGCTTCCTGAACCCCCGGTGCGGCGACGACCAGCGCTGCACCGGGTTTGCCGTTTTGTGCACACATAAAGCCCCCCTCCGACACATAAACATGACTGGAATAGGACCGTGGAAGAGGGGTTATCTTGCGCTACGTGCTGGTCACCTTCACCGCCCTGCTGGTGATACTGGTCATCCTCATCCCCTGGACCATGATGAGTGGTTTGCGCGACCGCAGCGAGGCTGATCCGGGGCGGGAGGAAGAGGAGGCTGAGCCCGCACCGGGCGAGGCCCGCTATCCAACCAATCCGACGGTCGAGGTGTTTATCAGCCGCACCCAGCAGGTGTCGGCCCTTCCCCTGGAGGAATACGTGGTGGGTGTGGTGGCGGCGGAGATGCCGACCACCTTCGGCCTTGAGGCCCTGAAGGCCCAGGCGGTCCTGGCCCGGACCTATGCGGTGGCCAAGCTCCGTCAGTTTGGCGGCAGCGGCACGACAGCCGCGCCCGACGCCGACATCTCGGACAATCCCGATTTCGATCAGGCCTGGATCGACAATGATCAGATGCGGGATCGCTGGGGGTTTTTGGGCTACTGGTTGAACCGGGGCAAGATCGAGGAGGCGGTGGAGGCCACCAGGGGCCTGGTCGTCACCTACGAGGGAGGCCTCATAGAGGCGGTGTATCACTCGACCTCGGGAGGGAAGACGGAAGATGCCGCCGACGTCTGGGGCAATCCCTTTCCCTACCTGTTGAGCGTCCCCTCGCCCTACGAGGAGCACTCCCCCTACAGCCTGACCCGTCACCATTTCAGCTGGGCCAGGCTGGGCCAACTGGTGGGCGTCAGCGGCGCTCTGCTGGCGGCCTCCTCGGAGAACCCTGCCATCCCGGCCGTAGAGATCACATCCCTCACCGGCACCGGCCGGGTTGCCCGGGCGACGGTGGGAGGCAGGGAGTTCACTGGAAGAGACATCAGGCAGCTGCTCAATCTTCCCTCGACCTGGTGGGAGATTGAGGAAAACGCAGACGGCGTCACCTTCTGGGTCAGGGGCTTCGGGCACGGGGTCGGCATGTCCCAGTACGGGGCCGACGGAATGGCTGATCAGGGCTACTCCTTCCGCGAGATCATCTCCCACTATTATCCCGGCTGTACCCTTCGCTCCCTGGAGGAGGTCACGATTGCAGAGCGGTGACCACCGGGTGTATTGCCGGGGATTTTTCTGGCAATACTAGGAGGCGAAGGGAGTGGGAGGTATTGGAAGCCAATTTCATTGTGAAGGCGTGTCAGACGCTGCACAGAAAGGGCCTGGTGTGGGGAGCAGCCCTGTTCTGCCTGGTGTTCTTTTCCCTCACAGCCAGGGCTCCATCCGGGGTGATTGAGCCTACGCCGGCGGAGCCGGTGGCCCGGGAGATGGCCTTTGAGTGGGCGCTCACGGCCCCCGGCGGGGACATCTCGCCCCATGAGGGGGCCCGACGGGGCGGCTTCATCGACGGCGCCCCGGTTCCCGTCGGCCGCGATGTGGTCACCCACTATCTCCAGCAGATGATGCTGAGCGGGACGGAGTTCAGCCTCCGGGGGCCCGACGGGGCCTCGCCGGGCCTGACCCTGATCGCCCATTCCGTCGCAGAGGGGCCCGCAGTGCAGGAGGATCCTGCCGCGGTGACGGAGCCGTGCCCCGATCCCCGGCCGCGTCCACAGGTAGCCGAGGCCAGGGCCGCTGTCGAGGAGAAAGATCCTGAGCCGGAGCCCTCTGAAGAGGATCCGCACCGAAAGACAGATGAGGTTGGCGTTGTCCCGCCGGTGCAGCTTCCCGAGGGGGTGATCGCCCTTCCCGTGCCAGGAGAGGTGATCACGGGTTACGGCTGGGTCCGGTGTGCGACCCTCGATGAGTGGATCTTTCACCCCGGGGTCGACATCCGGGCCGAGGAGGGGAGCCCGGTGCGGTCTGTCGCCGCTGGGCAGGTCCTGAGCGTACTAGATGAGATCGCTTCCGGGGTGACGGTCACCGTTGCGGCGAAAGACCTGTTGTTCGTGTACGGGGCCATGGCCTCGTCGGAGGTCGACGAGGGCGACCCGGTCTCCGAGGGAGATGTCCTGGGCGTGATAGGAGCGCCTCCCCCCCGGGAGGTGGGCCTGCCCCCCCACCTGCACTGGGAGATCCGTGACGGGGCGGGAGAGCCCCTGGAACTGGTGGTGACAGCCGGGGGCATAAAGATCACTCGTTGAGGCGACTGAGGATCGAGGTTCGGGGCAGGTTCGGAGCCCGGACGGTATGTTTGATCCCCCACTGCATATACATGTATTGCGGATTTGGGCAGGGGGGGACGCAGGTGAGAGACTACATCTGGCGACGGGTTCTGGAGGTCAGCCAGTACATTGCCAGGACGGGTTCAACGGTGCGGGACGCAGCCGGTGTGTTCGAGGTCAGCAAGAGCACGGTTCACAAAGACGTCAGTGAGAGGCTGCCCCAGATCGATTCTCGCCTTGCGGGCAGGGTCCGGGGCGTTCTCGAACGCAACAAGGCCGAAAGACACATCAGGGGGGGAGAGGCAACTCGTCGAAAATATGCGCGGCAGCATGCGGGAGTTTCGTCCTGAGTGTCGAACTGGATAAGTAAAACCGATGTGAACAGGATCGAGAATACTCGATAAGGGCAAACCCATCGCGAGGTGGGGACGCAAAGCCGTGATTCCTCCCACGGGGGAAAGTCTGGCTGCCGAAGGTATTCGCATTTTTGTCGGCCCCGTTTCGCCCTTCGGATTGCCCCTGTACTGAGGTTCTCGCTGCGTGCATCGGATCAGATCTCAGGACGGGAGGTGATGATCAATGCTGCGGGGTGTATATACCTCGGCCTCGGCGATGCTTGCCGGGGCTTCCAGCCAGAGGATCATCTCTAACAACATCGCAAATGTGAACACGCCCGGCCACAGGGCCGGACAGCCGACGCTGTCGCCCTTCGGTGTCCTGCTCCTTCAGAGAACGGGCATCGGCGGGGGCGGTGGGGGATCTTTCGTCGGCTACACGAATGCCGGGACGAGGATCGCCGGCATACACACCTCGGATGCCGCCGGCCGCATTCACGCGACGGGTGGTCTGTCCGACCTTGCCCTGGACGGCCCGGGTTACTTCGTCCTCGAGGGCGACGGGGGACTAATGCTGACTCGAAATGGCAGTTTCGTCGTCGATGGGGACGGTTACCTGGCGGCGGGGCAGGGCCTGAGGCTCCGGTCCACGACGGGCCTCCTGCAGGTTGGAGACGGGCCCTTCACGGTGGAGGATGACGGCACAGTGCGCGCCGGGGAGCAGGCCCTGGGGCAGATCGCCGCGGTCAATCCCGACCCCGGCCTGCTGCGGGAGGCAGAATCCGGTCATTTTCGGGTCAACGGCCCGGTGGAGGTGGAAAACCAGCTTCCCGAGACCGGGTTCATGCAGGGCTTTCTCGAGCTCTCCAACGCCGACATGGTGGAGCAGATCACGCGGCTGATGGCGGTCCAGAGGAGCTACCAGGCGAATCACACCGCCTTCCAGGTGCAGGACCGTACCCTGGATGAGACTCTGAGGCTGCCGGAGGGCGTGTAGGTGGAAGGGAGTGGAGATGGGAATGTTTGGATCCATGTGGGCCTCGGCTTCGGGCATGAGGGCAAGTTCTGTCCTGCTCGGCACCACGGCCCACAATATCGCCAATGTGAACACGGAGGGCTTTCAGAGGCACGGGACGAGTTTCTCCGAACTGGCCTATGTGCAGCTGCACCAGATGAGTGCCCAGCCCCTCTATCAGCCGGTTTCACTCCCCGGACCGGAGACGGCAGTGGTCCAGATGAGCCGGGGGCACGGGGTCAGCGCAAGAGCGACCGGGCTGGACCGCGGACAGGGCCCGCTCATCGCGACGGGGCGTCCCTTCGACCTCGCGGTGGAGGGCGAGGGCTACCTGATCCTGGGCGACGCCGGGGGCCAGGTTCTCGGATACACGCGGAGCAGGTCCTTTCACCTCGATCCCGAGGGTCATCTGGTGGATGCGGCCGGCCGATATCTTTTGCTGGACATCGATGAGCGGCTGCAGGTGCCCCCCGATGCCGGCGGCGACCTGACCATTTCCCCCGACGGGGCGGTACAGGTGTCGACGGCAGAGGAGGGACAGCTCCAGGAGCTGGGGCAGCTGCAGCGCGTGGTGCCGTCGGGACCGGACGGCGTGTGGCCCCTGGGTGATGGGTTGTATGGGATGGAGGAGGGCGCGGTGCTGCCGCCCGACGAACCCGGTTTCATCCGCCAGGGATGCCTGGAGGCCTCGAATGTGGACCTGGCGCAGGAGATGATGAACCTGATCATGGCACAGCGGGCCTTCCAGCTCAACGGGCGAGTGCTGCAGACGGCCGATCAAATGCTGGATCTGGCCAGCACCATGCGCCGGTGACGGTGAAAACGGGTGGGCACGGTCCCGGGGGCTGACAGTCGGGATAATGGGGCTGCCGATCACGTCAGCCCGGTCTGTCCCTTCTCATCTGTGGGCGCGGTGCCGATTTCTGTCTCCGGCCAGGGCCGGGGCACGGTTCATCGCAGCCTGGCGGCAGCGGAGTGGATGCATCGGTCTGCGGGGATGGTCTGTGCCTGATGCTGCCCCGGACCGGTCCGGCGATCCGGGTGTTTGCCTGCCGGGGTTTTCATCCCCGGTCGGTCTTCAGTGGCCGGGCAGGGCTCAGCCCCTGCGGGCAGTGCGGTGCAAGCTCCCATGGGCTTCCGGCTGACCGCGGATGCGAGGCCCCGTCGCTGAGCCCAAGAGCAGACAGGTCAGAGGATCCCGCCTGTTCGATCCCGGGCATGAGCGGTCCGCGCCCGGTCCCACGTGGAGATGATCCACCCAATACGGGATCTATTGCAACGGGCAGGAATGTCGCCAGCTGTTGGGCAAGTAGACGGTGACAGGGAGGTCGATCAACCGTGCTGCCCTTCATGATGAGGCGGGGAGAACCCGGGCCGTACATGGCGGCCTTTGAACACAGTCTGGCCACCTTCACCGCAAAGGATCCCGGGGAAATGGCACACAGGGGAGGGGGCCGGTATAACCCCGGGGAGGAGACCATCGTCCTAACCAGTCTGAACCAGG